>JBPCNM010000317.1:0-8379 GCA_051001255.1 Solirubrobacteraceae bacterium | reverse complement strand
TCGCCCTGAAGTGCGAGATGCCGCAGTGCTACCACCACAAGGGGCGCGGCGCGTTCGATCCGGTCACGACGCCGCGCACCAAGTGGGCGCCCTCGCCCGACCACTACCCGATCCTTAAGTCGGCCGGTGGGCAGCTCGTCCCCGAGAACGTTCGACTGTCCCACATCTGGTGCAACAACCGGGACTATGGATGGCGGATGCAGATCCGGACGCTGCTCGCGAAAGGCAAGTCCCTCGCCGAGATCGCCGAGGCTCTGAACAGCAAGGGTGTCCCCCCGGCCCATGGTACGAACCGATGGACGGCCGCCATGGTGCGCAAGGCCTACGTGTCCTAGGCCGGCCGTAGGAACAGCAGAGCGGCCGACCTTCCGATGTCGGAGTCCGTGCGCTTTGCCCGGACCCGGTTTGTCGCCACCAAGCCACGGACCCGCGACCCACGGGGGCTGCTGATCGACGGCACCGCCGCTCGGCCGTCTCGCGCCCTTCGGCAACCCCCACATCACTCGCTCGACCGCTACCGCCCCAGACGCGATCCACCAGCCCTCCCCGTCGGCATCGGTGGCGACAAACACCAAACGTTGGATTGCGCGCAGATGATGGCGCGACCCCGGTTCGGCAGGTGTGTGAGCGGGTCGTGCAGCGCCGCGTGCCGCGTCGCCCGCTCCTCGCAGTGGCGCTTGACGGCAACGGTGATGAGCGTTGCGACCGCCGTGAGGAACGCGACCTCGTCCTCGGAGAACCGTCGAGGCGCGCGCTCGTGGACGCGGAGGATTCCGAACGGCCGGTCGTGGCCGTCGATCGCGACGCTGAGGCTGCTGACCACGCCGAGCTCCAGCAGCGTCGGCGACGGCGTGAAGCGCGTCTCCGTCGCCAGGTCTTCGACGATCACGGGCTCCCCTGTGCGCAAGCTGTGTGAGGCGATCGGGCTCTCGGCGAGCGACATGCGCGGCGCGCGGACCACATGCTCGGGGATTCCGACGGCGGCCACCAGGCTCAGCCGCTCGCCGGCCTCGTCGAGCTCCAGCACGCCACCCGCCTCGACGCCGAGCGCGGCGGTCGCCGCCGTCACCGCCTCGCTCATGAGCATGTTCAGATCGTGGCTTTGCAGGGCGAAGCGACCGAGCTCGGCGACGGCCTTCTGCTGGCGGGCGTGGCGAGCGAGCTGTTGGACCGCCCGCGTGCGTTCGGTGATGTCGCGAGCGACGACGAGCGCGGACTCGACCGACCCGTCCTCGGCGCGGACGGGCACCGCCTCAACCGCGAACGTCAAGCCGTCGCTGTCGAACTCGAACGCGCGCCGCTCACCGCATAGCGCGGCGCGATAGTTCTCCAGCGAGAGGCGAAGCACGTCGCTTGGGACCTCGGAGTACAGCTCGCTGACCTTGCGGCCGCGGAACAGGTCCTCGTCCAACCAGGCAAGCCGGCCGATCGCCTCCCCTTCGGCGACCAGGATGCGCAGGTCGTGATCGACGAGGAACACGCTGGTGTCCGGCAGATTGGCGGTCAGGGTCCGGTGCAGCGCCTCGGAGCGGCGGATCAGCAGCTCGGCCTCATGCTGGGTCGCGGCCGCGGCGCGCTGGGCGCTGACGTCGCGGAAGACGACGACGCTGCCGGCGCCGTCGGCCAGCGGCACGGGCGAGGCCGAGTAGGCGACGGGCAGCAGCGAGCCGTCCTTGCGCCAGAACCCGTCCTCGGCCGTCTTGTAGGTCGCGCCGGTGCTGCGTACGGCCAGCAGCGGACACTCCTCGACGGGAAACGGCGTGCCGTCCGGACGGCTGTGATGCAGCGCGGCGTGGCATTCGCGTCCGATCAGCTCGCCGGCCTCGTACCCGAGCATGCGCAGCCCGGACGGGTTGACGTAGAGGATCGACCCGTCGCCGTCGGCGACCCACAGTCCGTCCGCCAGGCTGTCGGTGATGGCCAGCGAAAGGCTCGCGGCCCGGTCGACCTCGGTCGCTCTGCGATCGGTCACGTCGCGACGACCTGCGCGCCCGCGGATGTCGTGGCGGGCATGTGGACCGACGGCGCGAACAGCCGCCGAACCGGGTCTTCCGATGGTCGCACCGCGTACCGGGCCACTGCGCCTTCTTCCACGACCGCTGCGCTCCAGCACGATAGGACGCGCCACGCAGCAACAGCGGACCCGTCCAGCGTAGCGCGGCTCAACGCCCTTGACCAGTCGCATGGCGGACGCCGGGTTGCGCGCGAGTTGGCCTCGCCGCGCGTCATCGCATTGGCCTCAGGGTGAGGACCAATCGCCGCGTAGCGTGCAACCGATGACCGCAACCGACACCCATCCCCGCGCCGACCTCGCAGGCGCAGCGCGCTCTGCGTACCGCGCCATGGCCCACTTGGACCGCGCCACCGGCGAGCTGCCGCTCGACCCGCTCCTGCGCGAGCTGATCCGAGTGCGTGCCTCGATGCTCAACGGCTGCGCCTACTGCATCGACATGCACACCAAGGACGCCCGCGCCAAGGGCGAGAACGAGCAGCGGCTCTACGCCGTCGCCACGTGGCACGAGGCGCCGTTCTTCTCGCCGGCCGAGCGCGCCGCGCTCGCGCTCACCGACGCGCTCACGCAGCTGCCCGGGCACCCCCTGCCCGATACGGTGCTGGCCGAGGCCGAGGAGCAGCTCGGCGCCGAAGGCCTGGCTGCCGCCACCTGGATCATCGTGACCATCAACGCCTGGAACCGCGTGGCGATCGCCGCGCACACGCAGGCCGGCGAGTATGAGCCGGAGGCATGAGCGCCACCGCGCTGCGCGCCCTGCACGTCCCGGGCGACCCGCTGATCCTCCCCAACGCGTGGGATGCCGGCACGGCGCGGCTGGTCGCGGAGGCCGGCTTTCCGGCCGTCGCCACGACCAGCAGCGGCGTCGCCGACTCGCTCGGATACGCCGATGGCGAGCAGACGCCGGTGGAGGAGATGCTCGCCGCGGTCGCGCGGGTCGCCCGCGCCGTCGACGTGCCGGTGACCGCCGACATGGAGGCGGGGTACGGGCTCGAGCACAGCGAGCTCGCGCGCCGCGTCGCGGCGACCGGCGCCGTCGGCCTCAACCTGGAGGACACCGACCACGCGAACCACCCGGCGCTCGTCCCCGTCGAGCGGCAGATCGAGCGCATCGCCGGGATCAAGGCCACCGCCGACCTCGTCGTCAACGCCCGCATCGACGTCCACGTGCGCGGCGGCAGCACCGACGACGCGCTCGCGCGCGGCCGCAGCTACCGCGGCGCGGGGGCCGACTGCGTGTACCCGATCGGCGTCACCGACGAGGCGACGATCAGCCGCTTCGTCGAGCACTGCGAGGTCGTCAACGTCCTGCTCCGGCCGGGTGCGCCGCCGGTCGAGCGGCTCGCGCAGCTGGGCGTCGCCCGCATCAGCCTCGGCCACTACCTGCACGCCGAGATGGAGGAGCAGCTGCGTGCACGCCTGCAAGGGGTTCCCGTCAGGGCGTCCGGTCCTCAGCCCCCGCGGTAGGCGTTCGTGATCGGCATGCGCCGGTCGCGCCCGAACGCGCGCGGGGTGATCTTGACGCCCGGCGGCGCCTGGCGGCGCTTGTACTCGGCGCGGTCCACGAGCGCGAACACGCGGGCGACCGCCTCCTCGGGCAGCCCGGCGAGCGCGAGCTGGTCGCGGCCCGCGTCCTCCTCGACGTAGGCCTCGAGGATCGCGTCGAGCGTGTCGTAGTCGGGCAGGGAGTCCTCGTCCTTCTGGTCGGCCCGCAGCTCGGCGCTCGGTGGCCGCTCGATGATCGAGCGCGGCACCGAATGGGCGTCGTCGCGTGCATCACGGAAGTCGACGAGCCGGTAGACGAGCGTCTTGGGCACGTCCTTGATCACCGCGAAGCCGCCGGCCGAGTCGCCGTAGAGCGTCGAGTAGCCGACCGAGTTCTCAGACTTGTTGCCGGTCGTCAGCACGAGCCAGCCGAACTTGTTCGACAGCGCCATCAGCAGGTTGCCGCGGATCCGCGCCTGCAGGTTCTCCTCCGTGATGTCGGGCTCGCGGCCCGCGAACACCTCGGCGAGCATCTGCTCGTAGACCTCCATCGCGGGGGCGATCGGCAGGTCCAGGCACTGGATGCCAAGGCTCGCGGCCAGCTCGCGCGCGTCGCTCTGCGTGCCCTCGGAGGAGTAGCGCGACGGCATCACCACGGCGGTCACGCGATCGGCGCCGAGCGCGTCGACCGCGATCAGCACGACCAGCGTCGAGTCGATCCCGCCCGAGAGGCCGAGCACGACGTGCTCGAAGCCGTTCTTGTGCACGTAGTCGCGCACGCCGAGGCAGAGCGCGGCGTAGACCTCCGCCTCGGGCTCGAGCAGCGGCGCCACGTCGCCGCCCAGCGTGCGCGCCTCGCGCGGCTTGCGCTCCAGCACACCGGCGTGGCGGACTTCGGGCAGCGCGCTGCGGGCCGGCGGCCGCAGCCGCGTGTCGCGCAGCCGAGCGGTCGCCGCGCCCTGCAGGTCGACGGCGCACAGCGTCAGCGATTCGGCGAACTGCGGCGCGCGCGCGATCACCGCACCCGTGTGGTCGACGACGACCGAGTGCCCGTCGAAGACCAGCTCGTCCTGGCCGCCGACGAGGTTGCAGAACGCGACGGCGCAGAGGTTGTCGCGCGCGCGCTGGGTCAGCATGCGCTCGCGCGCCGCGCCCTTGCCCGCCTCGTACGGCGACGCGGACGGGTTGATCAGCAGCAGCGCGCCGGCCAGCGCCTCGTCGGACCCGGGCGGCCCCGGCACCCACAGGTCCTCGCAGATCGTGAGGCCCAACCGAGCGGTGCCGACGTCGAGCACCGCGGCGCCCTCGCCGGCCTGGAAGTAGCGCGGCTCGTCGGCCACGCCGTAGTTCCACAGGCGCGTCTTGCGGTACGTCGCGACCACGCGGCCGTTCGCGATCACCGCGATCGCGTTGTGGACGTCCTCCGTGCGCTGCGGGTAACCGACGACGGCGACGATTCCCTCGACGCCGGCCGCCAGGTCGTCGAGCGCCTCCTGCGTCGCCTGCAGGAAGTGCTCCTTGAGCAGCAGGTCCTCGGGCGGGTAGCCGGTGAGCACCAGCTCTCCGAACAGCACGAGCTCGGCCCCGGCGGCGCGCGCACGAGCGATCTGCTCGCGCACGAGGTGGGCGTTGCCCTCCAGGTCGCCGACGCGGGGGTCGACCTGCGCGAGCGCGAGCGTCAGCGGTGCGAGCGGTCCGGCCACGGGCGGGGATTCTGTCAAGCGCGCTGCTCGGCGCGCCTGCGGCCGTTCCTGCGCGGCCCGCCGCCGATGCCCGCGACGGCCGCCAACTCGGCGATCGCGGCGTCCAGGCCGGCCGCGACGTCATCGAGGTCGGGCAGCGCGTCGTAGTCGGCCACCAGGCCGAAGTCGATGCGCCCGTCATACGACAGGATCGCGATCCCGAGCACGCAGTTCTCGGCGAGCGGGACGTGCGGGTACACGCGGCACAGCGGCCGGCCGAGCAGGTAGAGCGGAAACTGCGGCCCCGGCACGTTGGTGACCGTCAGGTTGAAGAAGCGCTGCGCCACCTGGAGGCGCGCCGCCTGCGCGAGGATCGTCGGCGGCGCGAAGTCGGCCAGCGACGTGATCATCTCCGCCCCGAGCGCCTGGCCGGACTCCTTGAGACCGCGCATCGCCTCGTACACCGTGCGGAAGCGCGCGATCGGATCCTCGAGCCCGATCGGGAGCGGCGCGTACATGGTCGAGACCTTGTTGCCGAGCGCCCCGCGCTCGGCGTCGGCGCGCACGGACACCGGCACCATCGCCTTGAGGTCGGCCTCCGTGTCGTAGCCGTGCGCCTCGTAGTGGCGACGCAGCGCGCCGGTGACGACGGTGAGCACGACGTCGTTGACGGTGCCGCCCAGCGCGTTCTTGATCGCCTTGAACGTCTGCAGGTCGCCGTCGACCCAGGCGAAGCGGCGGTGCGGCCCGATGCGCACGTTCAGCGGGGAGCCGGGCGAGCCCGCAAGGCCGGCCTGGGTGATCGCGGCCAGCCCGCCGAGCGCGGTCATGCCGGCGGCGACGGCGTCCTGCGGCCGGCTCACGGCGCCCGCCGCGGCACGGGCGATCCCGAACGGCCGCGTCGCACGCTCCATGAGCGCGTCGGCCAGCAGCGTCGCCTGTGACGGCTCGGGCCGCGGGGCCCACGGGGCAGGGGCGGGCTGCTCCTCCGGCTCGGGGTCGAGATCGAACAGCACCGTCGTGATGTCGACGCCGGAGATGCCGTCGACGAGGCAGTGGTGCGTCTTGGCGACGATCGCGAAGCGGTCGCCCTCGACCGAGTCGACCAGCCACAGCTCCCACAGCGGCTTGGAGCGGTCCAGGCGCTGGGCGAAGATCCGCCCGGCGAGGCGCCTCAGCTCGCGCTCGCCGGCGGGCGCCGGCAGCGCGGTGTGGCGCACGTGGTAGCCCGCGTTGAAGTGCGGATCGTCGACCCACACGGGGCGGCTCTGCACGAGCGGCGGGAACGCCAGCTTCTGGCGGTAGCGCGGGACGAGCCCGAGTCGGCGCTCCAGTTGCGCCACGAACTCGTCGTATCGCGGTGCATGCCCGTCGAACAGCAGCACCGATCCGACGTGCATGTGCGCGCCGCCCTCCTCGAGCGCGAGGAAGGAGACGTCGAGGCCGCTCAGGCGGTCGGGGTTCGCCACGGCCGGGATTGTCGCGCATCACCCGGGCCGGCGCGTCCGCAGGCTTACACAATACGTATCGCAAGCTTCAACAGCTCATACAATGTCGTCCGTGAGCGCCTCCCTGCACGACCCCGGCGTCTTCGAGCGCGCCTACGATCAGCACAGCCGCGGCGTGTACGCCGCCGCGCTGCGGGTCCTCGGCAATCCGGCCCAGGCACAGGACGTGACCCAGGACGTGTATCTGCGGCTGTGGCGCCGGGCCGACGCGTTCGACCCGCGACGGGGCGAGCTGGGATCCTACCTCCGCCTCATGGCCCGCTCGCGCGCGCTCGACCTGTGGCGCGAGGGCCAGGCCGCCGGCCGGGCGTCCGACCGCCTCACGCTGGTGGTCGGCAGGGCCGAGGAGCGGGTGGACGACGTGCCGGCGCCCGCTGCCGAGCGCGCGGAGGCGCGCATCACCGTGCGCGCGGCGCTCTACAAGCTGCCGGCCGCCCAGCGCGAGGCGCTGGTCCTGGCCTACTGGGGCGGGATGACGGCGGACGAGATCGCGCGCCGCTCGGACGTCCCACTCGGGACCGCGAAGAGCCGCATCCGGCTCGGCCTCGCCAAGCTGCGCGCGGAGTGCGCGGCCCTGCTCGACGGCGAGCCGCAGCTCGAGCCCGCCGCCTGAGCGTCGGGGCGCCCACTCGGCTTGCGTCACCGAGCGGCCGCTATCCTCGGGCGCTCGTTCGACCGCCGAACCCGCGGCACACGACGTGCTGCCGGGCGGGGGAAACATTGCCGGGTCCCGGCGGGAGGGGCCCGGCCGGGGCGAATCCGCGGCTGCTGCCGCGGTAGCGACGTGCGACGGGGCGGGGCGCCGGATACCGGCGCCGTGCTCGCGTGGTGGTTGCGAGCCCGTCAGCTCACCTCGTAGGCACCCGGGTCGAACGCCCAAGGAGGTCTCCCACATGAGACCGCGGAACGTCGCGCGCCCGGCTGCTGCCGGCGTGCTCTGCTTCGCCTTCACCTGCGCCGGCGCCCAGACCGCGCTCGCGCAGACCGACACGACCCAGCCCACCCCCGAGCCGACGGTAGGCGTGGCGCAGAAGCCGCGCATCGCCGTCCGGGAGCGCAAGCTCCACGTGCGCTCCGGCAACCGCACCGCGGTCGCCGGCCGGCTCGCGCCCGGGCTGCCCGGCGTCGCCGTCTCGCTCCAGGTCAAGCGCGGGCACCGCTGGAAGCCGCTCGATCGCGACCGCACCGATGCTGCGGGCCGCTATCGACTGCGCGAGCGTCTTCGACGCACCGGCAGCGCGCGGGTGCGCATCCGCGTCGCCGCTCGCCCCGGCGTACGCGCCGGCAAGCGCGCGATCGGCCGCCTGAACGTCTACCGCTTCGCGCACGCGTCGTGGTACGGCCCCGGCCTGTACGGGAACCGCACCGGCTGCGGCGGCACGCTGTGGGCCGGCGAGCTCGGCGTCGCGCACAAGTCGCTGCCGTGCGGCGCGATGGTCACGTTCAAGCACGGCAGGCGCTCCGTGCGCGTGCCGGTGATCGACCGCGGCCCGTATGTCTCCGGCCGCGAGTACGACCTCACCGCCGCCACCGCGCAGCGCCTCGGGTTCGACGGCCACGGCGCGATCCTCACCACGCGGTAGCGCTCTCCGAGAGCGGGAGCGTGAGCTGGGCCGCGGGGGGGGGGGGGGGGTTTTGGCTGGTAAAGAGAGCCCGGCTCCCCTTCACCACAACTCTACCACCCCATCCCTTC
>JBPCNM010000316.1:0-13012 GCA_051001255.1 Solirubrobacteraceae bacterium | reverse complement strand
CGGGGTCGACGGCGAACTGCGAGGCGGTCGGCGTCGAGTAGGCGTACTGATTGTTCTCGAGGATGAAGATCACCGGCAGCTTTTGCACGCCGGCCCAGTTCATCGCCTCGTGGAAGTCGCCGCGCGAGGTCGAGCCGTCGCCGAACCAGGTCAGTGCGGCGCGCTGCTCGCCGCGCAGCTTGAACGCCATCGCGAGCCCGGCGGCGACCAGCATCATGTCGGGCAGCATCGAGACCATGCCGACGCAGCCGACGCGCCGCTCGCCGAAGTGCACGTTGCCGTCGCGACCGCCGGTGATGCCGCCCGCCCGGCCCATGTACTGGGCGAAGATGCGCTCGAGCGTCACGCCGCGGATCACGTGTGCGGCGAGGTCGCGATGGAGGATGCAGAGCCGGTCGTGGCCGTGCATCGCCCACGCCGGGCCGGCCGAGACGGCCTCCTGGCCGAAGCCGTCGTAGAACGAGCCCGGGACCTTGCCCTGGCGATAGAGCATCATCGCCCGCTCCTCGATGCCTCGCATGGAGAGCATCGCGCGCAGGAGGCCGACGCGGTCGGCGTTCGTCAGGCGAGACGAGGTTTCGCCTGCCAGGCGAGACGCTCGTTCCTCGCGCTCGCCTTCCCCGACCAAGCCGGCTTCGCCGGCGCGCGGGGGACGGGCGGCGACGTCACCTCCGGGTACATCGGGATCGGTACGAGCCGCTTCGGTCGCCATATGGCGCATTCACCCTTTCCTCGTCGGGCGGTCCGGGATCCGCCGGCGCGCCCTCGGTGCTGGCCGCCCGCGCGGGATCGCCGCTGCGAGTCTGCCGTATCGGGGGCGAAGGTTACCCTCAGAGGCGTGCAGCACTCCGAGCGGGTGGAGCGGCTCTGGCCCACACGGCTGCGCTGGCGCATGCGCGGCGCGTGGCTGTGGCCGGCGTTCTTCGGCTTCACGGCGCTCGACGGGATCCTCATCACGACGCTCCCGCCGTACGGCTGGACGCCGCCCGGGCTGGCCGGCGGGACGCTGCTGGCGGGCTTCGCCAACCTCGTGCTCGTCGCCGTGGCGGCGCCGTTCGCCGGCAGCCGGCTGCGGCGCCGGCGCCCGGACCTGCCGCGGCCGATCGCCGCCGACTACGCGGGCACGGCGCTGATCGGGGCGCTGGCGCTCACGATCCTCGTCGCGGGCATCGCCCACCGCCCGGCGGTCGCCGCCCGCCACGACGACGAGGCGGCGGTCTTCGCGGCGACCCGCGCGTACGTCGCCACCCACGCGCGGGAGTGGACGCCGGGCCTCGGCCAGGTCGACGCGCGCACGTACGCGGCCGACGTCTACCGCGCCTGCGTCCCGGGCGCCGACCCGCGCCGCTGGCTCTGTCTGATCGTCGACACCGGCCGCCGCCCGCCGGTCGTCGTGCGCGACGCCTCCATGGAGCCCAACACGCCTCGATCGCCGTGAACCGGACAACGCGTTGCGGTTTGATCTCGCCAGGCGAGATCAAGTCGCAACAGATCGCTGCGCGCCCCCCGCCGATCCGGCTAGAGCGCCAGCGAGAGCGGGTTCTCCAGGCGCTCGCGGATGCGCCCGAGGAACTGGGCGGCGTCGGCGCCGTAGAGGATACGGTGATCGCAGCTGAGCGTGAGCTCCATGATCGGGCGCACTTCGATCTCGCCGTCGCGCACCACCGGTCGCGGCGTCATCTCCCCGACCGCGAGGATCGCCGCCTGCGGCGGGTTGATGACCGCCGTGAAGCGCTTGATCCCGAACATGCCGAGATTGGAGACGTTGAACGTGCCCGACGACAGCTCGGGCGGGCTGACCTTCCCGGCCCGCACGCGCTCGGCGAGCGCGCGCGCGTCGCGCGAGATCCGGCCGAGCGACTTGGTGTCGGCGTCGAAGATGGTCGGGACGATCAGCGCGTCCTGGCCCGCCACGGCGATCCCGACGTTGACCCGCGAGTAGAGCTCGAACTTGCCGTCGCGGTAGGCGCCGTTGGCGCGCGGGAACTCCGTCAGCGCCAGCGCCGAGGCCTTGACCACGAAGTCGTTGAACGACGGCGCCGGGTCCTCGCCGGACGCGGCCTTGAGCTGCTTGCGGAACTCGACGGCCTCCTGCATGTCGACCTCGCAGGTGATGACGAAGTCCGGCGCGGTGGCCTTGGACTCGGCCATCCGGCGCGCGATCGTCTGCTGCAGGCGCGTGAGGTCCTCGACCGTCGTCTCGCCGCGGCCGGTGCCGGCGTCGCCCGAGCGAGACGAGGCCGCGCCAGCGGCCTCAAGCGGTGACGAGCGAAGCGAGGCAGGCGGCTTGGGGACGTCCCGTTTCTCGGCCTCGGCCGGCTGCGCCTCGCTGGGCTGCGCCTCGGCGGGCGCGTCCTCGGGCTGAGCGTCGCTCGGCTCGCCGTCGCTGTCGCTCGCGCCGTTCTGGGCGGCGGCCTCGACGTCGGCCTTCACGATCCGCCCGCCGGGGCCCGAGCCCTGCAGGCTGGAGAGCTCCACGCCCATGTCCTGCGCCATGCGCCGGGCGATCGGGGAAGCTTTCACGCGGCCGTTTCCCTCATCCTCGGTCGCGGGCTCCTTCTCCTCCGTCGCGACCGGCTCGGGCTGCTTGACGCGCTCGGCCTCGTCTTCGGGTGCATCGGCGCGCTCGGCGTCGTCCTCGGGTGCGTCGGCGTCCTCGTCGCCTGCCTCGACTGCCTCGCTCGGCTCGTCACCGCTGCCGCTCGCCTCGGCGCCGCGGCCCGGCTCGCGCTCCGCGCCGCCGGCCTGGGACTCCTGATCGGTCTGGGCTGCCGTCTCCCCCGCGTCCGAACCGCCGTCGGCGCCGATCTGCGCGATCGTGTCCCCGACCGGCAGCGTGTCGCCCTCCTGCGCCACGATCTTCAACACGCCGTTGGAGTCGGCCTCGTAGGTCATGTTGGCCTTGTCGGTCTCGATCTCAACGAGCTCCTCGCCGCGCGTGACCTCGTCCCCGTCGGACTTCAGCCACTTGAGGATCGTGCCCTCCTCCATCGAGTCGGACAGGCGGGGCATCGCGACGTCGGCCATGCCCGGCAGGGTATACGGCGCATGCGCCCGGCGTCAGTGCGGAGGCAGCCGTGCGACCTCGAACCAGAACCGGTTGATCGCCTGGACCAGGCCGGTGAAGTCATCGAGGTCGAGCGGCTTGACGACGTAGCAGTTGACGCCGCGGTCATAGCACGCCGCCACGTCGCGGGCCGAGGAGGACGTGGTGAGCATGATCACCGGCGTGCGGCGCAGCTCGGGGTCGCCCTTGATCTCCTCGAGCACCTCGAGCCCGTTCTTCTTGGGCAGGTTGAGGTCGAGCAGGATCAGGTCGGGGCACCCGACGCCCTCGTGGTCGCCCTGGTTGCGCAGGAAGGCGAGCGCCTGCTCGCCGTCGGGGACGGCGACCAGCTCGACCGTCACGTCGGCCTCGCGCAGCGCCTCGCGCGTCAGCCGCACGTCGCCGGCGTTGTCCTCGACCAGCAGGATCGAGCGCGCGGTCATCCCTGCCCCCCCGCGGCGGGCAGCGTGAAGCGGAAGCGGCTGCCGCCCTCCGGGCGCGGCTCGGCCCAGATCGTGCCGCCGTGGCGCTCGACGACCTTCTTCGCGATCGCCAGGCCGATCCCGGTGCCAGGATAGTCGTCGCGCGTGTGCAGGCGCTGGAACATCCGGAAGATCCGCTCCGCGTACGCGGGCTCGAGGCCGATGCCGTTGTCGGCCACCTCGAAGCGCCATACGTCGCCCGCGCGCTGGGCGCTCACCTCGACCTCGGGCCTGCGATCGTCGGGCACGAACTTCACCGCGTTGCCGATCAGGTTCTGAAACAGCTGGCACAGCCCCTGCTCGTCCCCGAGGACGGTCGGCAGCGGGCCGATGCTGACGCGCGCCTCGCGCGCATCCTCGTGGACGCGCACCCGCTCGGCCACGCGCTCGGCGACCACACGGCTGTCGACCGGTGAGAGTGGGTGGTCGCCGCGCCCGGCACGCGAGTAGGTGAGCAGATCGTCGATCAGATCGCGCATGCGCCCGGCGCCGTCGACGGCGAAGTCGATGAACTCGTCGGCGTCGGAGTCGAGCTTGCCGTGGTAGCGGCGGCGCAGCAGCTGCAGGTAGCTCGAGACCATCCGCAGCGGCTCGGAGAGATCGTGCGAGGCGACGTAGGCGAACTGCTCGAGCTCGGCGTTGGAGCGCTCGAGCTCGCGGGCGCGCTCCTCCAGGCCGCGCTCGGCGACCCGGCGCGCGGTGATGTCGCGCGAGACCGCGATGCCGCCGATGATGCGGCCCACGTCGTCGTGCAGCGGCGCGATCTGCACCCAGTAGGTGGCCGTGCCGCCGAGCAGGTCGGGCGCGTCGAGGTCGAAAGTCCGCGGCTCGCCGGCCAGCGCGGCGCGGTACTCCGGCGCGAGGCGGGCGAAGCCCTCGGGCGGGAGCACCTCCTCGAGCAGGCGGCCCTCGAGCGCGGCCGGGTCGAACCCGTGTGCCCGCATCCGCTCGCCCTCGGAGAGCAGCAGCCGCAGGTCGTGGTCGAACAGGTGCACCGTGGAGTCGGGCAGGTGCGCGATGAGGCCCTTGTAGCGCGCCTCGGAGAACGTCAGCGCCTCGAGCATGCGGCGGCGCTCGGTGATGTCCTCGATCTGCCCCACGAAGTGCAGCGGCGTCCCGTCGGGCCTGCGGATCAGCGAGCGGTTGATGCGCACGATCCTGGTGTCGCCATCGGCCGTCAGGAAGCGCCGCTCGGTCGCCATCCGCTGCGTCTTGCCCGCGACCATCGCCGCCAGTCCCGCGTCGTCGGCACCGCGGTCGTCGGGCTGCAGCAGCTCGTCGAACGCGCGGCCACACAGCTCGTCCTCCGGCCGGCCGGTCAGCTCGCACAGCGCGCGGTTGGCGCGCAGCAGCGTGCCGTCCGGGGCGGCGAGCATCAGGCCGACGGCGGCGCCCTCGAACGCGCCCGCGAAGCGCTCCTCGGCCTCGCGCAGGGCGCTGCGGGCGCGCACGCGGTCGGTGAGGTCGCGCACGACGCCGGTGAAGCAGCGCTGTCCGCTCTGGCTCCAGGAGCCGAGCGACAGCTCGAGCGGGAACTCCGAGCCGTCAGCCTTCAGCCCCTCCAGCTCGACCGTGGAGCCCATCAGGCGGCCCTCTCCGTCGGCGAGGAAGCGGGCCATGCCGGCGCGGTGGGCGTCGCGGTAGCGCTCGGGCATCAGGTCGGTGAGCGGCCGGCCCAGCGCATCGGCGGCGGTGCGCCCGAACATCGCCTCCGCGCCGGCGTTCCAGAAGATGATCCGCCCGTTGACGTCGGCCGAGACGATGCCGTCGCGCGTGGAGCCGGTCACGGCGCGGAAGCGCTCGTCGGCGGCCCGCAGCTCCTCCTCGCTCTGCTTGCGTGCGGTGATGTCCTTGCCGGAGAAGAAGACCAGCTCGTCGGCGGGGGAGTAGTTGGTGGCGAACACGAACCAGCGATACGCGCCGTCGCGACCGCGCAGGCGCAGCTCGGTCTCGGGCCGCTCGCCCGCGCGACCGGCGAGCACCTCGCGCTCGGCCGCCGTCACCCGCCCGAGGTCGTCGGGATGCACCAGCCCGTGGTAGGAGTCGGCCGCCAGCTCCTCGGCGGTCCAGCCCAGCAGCGGCTGCCAGGCGGGGTTGGTCCAGACCAGCCGCCGGTCGCCGCCGGCCGCCGCGAGCAGGTCGTGCGTCATGGTCGAGAGCCGGTCCGCGAGCGTATCGCCCCCGGCGAGGGGGACCGTGGCCGGGCGGGTCGAGGCGGCGGAGGAGGGCGGCGTCATCGTCGGAAAGGGGCTGCGCGGGCAGAGACCGTGTCCGGCCGCACCCGATCCATCGGCAGCGGACCGCAGGTCTTGACCCGCGTGGGCCGTCAGCTGACCGCTACCCGAACTTGTGCGTCATGTCACTTCGGCCCGTACGGCGCCCCGGCGCCGGGGCGAGCGACGGCCGGCGCCGCAGGCGGTCGGCGAGCACCTCGGCCGCCTCGGCGGCCGGGAGCGGGCGGGCCAGCAGGTAGCCCTGGCCGCGCGGGCAGCCGAGGTCGCGCAGCCGCTCGGCCTGCTCGCGCGTCTCGATCCCCTCGGCGGTCATCACGAGGCCGAGCGTGGCGCCCATCCCCACGATCGCCTCGACCACCGCGGCGGCGTCGGGCTGTCCCAGGCCGTCCACGAAGGAGCGATCGAGCTTGATCCCGTCGAGCGGGAACCGACGCAGGTAGCTCAGCGAGGAGTAGCCCGTGCCGAAGTCGTCGAGCACGATCCGCACGCCGACGCCACGCAGCGACGCCAGCACGGGACCCGGCGCGTCGGTCTCCTCCATCAGCGCGCTCTCGGTCACCTCGAGCGCGAGCGCGTGCGGAGGCAACCCGAACTCGCGCAGCGCGTCCCTGACGTCGCCGAGCAGCTCGCCGCGAGCGATCTGGCGCGCCGACACGTTGACGGACAGCTGCAGCTCCTCGGCGCCCGGGAGCTCCGCTCGCCAGCGGGCGATCTGCGCGCATGCGGTGCGCAGCACGTGGCGGCCGAGATCGGCGATCAGCCCGCTCTCCTCCGCCATCGGGATGAACGAGGCCGGCGAGACCGCCCCGCGCTGGGGGTGCGTCCAGCGCGCGAGCGCCTCCACCGCCAGCGGCCGGCCGTCGCGCAGGTCGACGATCGGCTGGTAGGCGATCTGGATGTCCCCGTCGGCGAGCGCGCGCCGCAGGTCCCCCTCCAGCCGCAGCCGGTCGTAGGCGCTGGCGCGCATCGCCTCGTCGTAGAGCTCGACCTGGCCGCGCCCGCGCGCCTTCGCGCGGTACATCGCGGCGTCGGCCTCGCGCAGCAGCGTCGCGGGGTCGCCGCGGCCGGCGTGGGCGACGGCGACGCCGGCCGAGCCGGAGATGAACACGTCGTCCTCGCCCAGGCGGAACGGCTCCGCCCAGGCGGCGGAGAGACCGCGCGCGGCCTCGAGTGCGTCCCACGGCCCGGCGAGGCCCTCGCAGAGCACGACGAACTCGTCGCCGCCGAAGCGCGCGACGGTGTCCTGCGGGCCCACGGCCGCGCGGAGGCGAGGCGCCACCTGGGTGAGCAGATCGTCGCCCGTGTGGTGGCCGAAGGAGTCGTTGACGTTCTTGAACTGGTCGAGGTCGATCAGCAGCACGGCCAGCACGGTGCCGTCCGCCGCGGCGCGTACCAGCGCCTCCTCCAGCCGCTCGGCGAGCAGCACGCGGTTGGGCAGGCCGGTCAGCGGGTCGTGCAGCGCGCGGTGCGCGAGCCGGCGCAGCGCCTCCTCGCGCTGGCTCTCGGCCACGACGCGGTCGGTCACGTCCAGCGCGATCCCGGCGACCCCGGCGATCGCTCCCGACTCGTCGAGCAGCGGGAACTTGATCGTCTCGTAGTGCCGCCGGCCCTCCGGCCGGTCGATCGCCTCAAGCCGCGTCCGCGGCACGCCGCCGGTGGCCACCGCCATGTCGCTCGCCCGCCGCGGGGCGCCGATCTCGGGTCCGAAGATCTCGGCGTCGGTGCGGCCGACCACGTCCGCTTCGTCGTGGGCGTGCAGCGCCGTGAAGCGCCGGTTGACGCCGGTGTAGCGGCCGGCGAGGTCCCTGACGAAGATCACGGCGGGCGAGTGGTCCGCGAACGCCTGCAGGCGCTGACGGGCGGCGCGCTCGCGCCGCGTCGCGGCCGCGCGCTCGTCGCTCACGACCGCCAGGAGCAGGCCGGTCAGCGTGCTCACGGCCATGAAGCCCTGCGTGTGCAGCAGCGCCTCTACGCCGTCGCGGTCGCCGAACGACCCGTGGCCGCGCAGGGTCAGGGCGACGGCGGCGACCGCCGCCAGCACGGATGTCACGGCGGCGCCCGGGAGCCGGAAGCGCACCGCCGCCCACACGACCACCGGGAACACGAGGTAGGTCTCGTCGGTGCCTAGCGCGGCTCCGGGGATGAACGCGATCGCCAGCGCCGCGAGCACGGCGGCGGCTTCGGCGGCGCGCCTGAGCGACGGCCGGCGCCGGCGCCGCGTCGCGAGGATCAGCACCGCGGGGGTGAGCACGACGACGCCGGCGAGGTCGCTCAGCATCCAGGTGCCCCAGACCTCCGCGAGCGTGTCGGACGCGAGCCTGCCGCCGACCGCGAGCGAGAGCGCGCCGAGCGTGGCGCTGATCAGGCCCGCGCCGGGTGCCGCCACGAGCGTGAGCACGAGCACGTCGCGGCGCCGGCGCAGGAGGCCTGGCGCCGTGGCGAAGCGCACGATCACCCAGGCGGCGAAGACCGCGCCGAGCGCGTTGCCGGCGGCCTCGCCGGCCGCGATCCCGAGCGGGACGCCGCCGGCGGCGGCGCCGGACGCGAGGTCGCCGGCGAAGACGCCGATCCCTGCGCGCCGGCCCACCAGCACGAGCAGCGCCGCGTCGACGCCGGCCGGGATCCAGATCGGGGACGCGCCCGTCGCCGCGGCGGCGTGCATGCTCAGGCGCGCGAACGCGAAGTGCAGGACCGCCGCGAGCAGCACGATGCCCGCCGTGCGCACGGCAGGGTGCGGCGGGAGGCGGGGACGGCTCCTCACGCTCGGATGATCGACGGAGCGCGCGGGATCTGGAGTCAGCGCCCCGCTCGTGCCCTCCCATCGAGCTGGCGCCGGGACGCGCCGGGTATGCAGGCCGGATGCGCAGCTTCTCCGCCGCCACGGCGGCTCCGCCGGAAGTCACCTGGCGCCTCATGGCCACTCCGGACGATTGGAACCGCTGGTCGCCGCACGTCCGCGGCGCGTGGGGCCTCGGCGCGCCAGAGGTGCGCGCCGGCGCCGCGGGCGCCGCGCGGGTGCTGCTTACGGGCCGCTCATCGACGTCGCGCTGTGCCGGCTCGCGCAGGAGGCCGAACGTGTGGTGGGGGCGCCGGCCCCAATGAGGGAAGCCGGCGCCCCGTCCCACCATGGCGGCGGCGCGTGGATGAGGAGGGGTGCGCGCCGCTGCCTGTCGGCGAGGGAGGGGATGAGTCAAACTCGCCACTTCCTTGATCGGCAGCCGATGCCGGACGCTTTAGCGTCGGCCGGTTCTAGCGAGCTTCCCAGCGGCGCCAGCGGCGCAGGAACTCGCCCGCGTCGAGCTGGGCGAGGTCGGCCTTGAGCGCGCGCGCGAGGCGGCCGGTCTGAGCCGGCGCGGTGTCCCAGAACAGCGCCACCTCGCCCGAGGCGATCTCGACGATCTCGACCTGGTCGACGCGCTCGGGATCGGCGAGGGCGGCCGGCCCGCGACCGCTGCGGCGGACGATCAGCTCGTACTCCCGGTTCGCCTTCACGCCGCCGCCCCGAGCGCCCGCGCGGCGGCTTCGAGCTCGCGGTCGCCGTGGAAGATGCGCTCGCCGACGCGGACGGCGGGGACGTCGCGCACGCCGGCAGCCGAGGCCGCCGCCGTCGCCTCCTCCAGCCGTCGCCGCGTGCTCCCGAGCTCGGCGCTCTTGGCCACGGCCGCCGGGTGCAGCTCGGCCGCCGCCGCGGCGATCAGCACCGAGTCGCGCTCGCCCAGGTCCCGGCCGGCGGCGAACGCCTGGCGGAAGGCGGCCATCGAGTAGGCGACGACGCGGCCCGTCTGCTTGGCGTAAGTCGCGACCAGCATCGCCCACTCCGTGTCGGACGGGAACGCCTCCGGCCAGCGGACCGGCATGAGCCCGTACGCCGCCGCCCGGCGCTCGACGTCGGTGCGGTAGATGTCCTCCTCCTCGGCGCAGCGGAAGCCGCCGACGCGCCCGATCCGCACGGGCACGAACTCCGGCACGACGCCGAGCATGCCGACGACGCGCTCGGCCGCGAGGTAGGCGTCGGGCGAGACGACGTCGTAGTAGAAGGCCGATGCGCGGCCCGCGTCAGCCGTGGACGAGCCAGCCATCCGCGGCGCGGGCGGCCTCCATGACGCCCTCGGAGAACGTCGGGTGGCCGTGCACGATGCGCGCGACCTCCGCGTAGCCGCCCTCGAGTGCCTTGGCGTTGACCAGCTCCTGGATGAGGTCCACGGCCTTGGCGCCCACGATGTGGCCGCCGACCAGCTCGCCGTACTTCTTCTCGCCGATGATCTTGATCACGCCGGAGCGGTCGCCGTAGACCGTCCCGGCGCCGACCGCGCCGTACTGGAGCTTGCCGACGACGACGTCGAGCTCCTGCTCGCGCGCCTGCTCCTCGGTGAGCCCGAAGGAGGCGACGTTGGGTGCGCAGAACGTGGCGCGCGGGATGTCGACGTACTCGAGCGCGTGGGTCTCCATGCCCGCGGCGTCCTCGACGGCGATGATGCCCTCGTCGGAGGACTTGTGGGCGAGCGCGGGGCCGCGCACGATGTCGCCGATCGCGTAGACGTTGCGCTTCGAGGTCCGCTGGCGGCCGTCGACCGCGATCAGCCCGCGGTCGTCGAGCTCGACCCCGGCCTCCGCGAGGTCGAGCGCGTCGACGTCGGGCCCGCGCCCGGCCGCGATGACGAGCCAGTCGGCCTCGCCCTGCTGGTCGCCGTAGCTGAACGTGACCGCGCCCTCGCCCGGCTGCACGTTCTCCACCAGCGTGCCGGTGTGGATCTCGATGTTCTGCTTGGCCAGCGCGCGCCCGGCGACCTTGGAGATGTCGGCGTCCTCGGTCGGCAGCACGCGGTCCAGCGCCTCGAACAGGAGCACCTTGGTGCCCATGCGCCCGTAGGCGGAGGCGATCTCGGCGCCCGACGCGCCGGCGCCGAGCACGGCCAGCGTCTTCGGCAGCTCTTCCAGCGCCCACGCCTCCTCCGTGCCGATCACGCGGCCGCCGAAGCTCGTGCCGGGCACGGGCTTGGGGATCGAGCCGGTGGCGATGACGACGGTCTTGGCCTCGAGCTCGGAGTCGCCGACCTTCACGTTGGTGCCCGGCGTCAGCGAGGCGACGCCCTCGATCACGTCGACGCCGTTCTTCTTCATCAGCCCGCCGACGCCGCCGGTCAGCGTCTTGACGACCTTGCGCCGGCGCTCGCCGACGGCGGCGAAGTCGATCTGGCGCTCGGGCACGGTGATGCCGAAGTCGGAGGCCTCGTCGATCTCGGAGACGATGTCGGCGACCCGGAGCACCGCCTTCGCCGGGATGCAGGCGTAGTTGAGGCAGCGGCCGCCGATCAGGTCCTTCTCGACGACGGCGGTCTTCATGCCGAGCTGGGACGCGCGGATCGCCGTCACGTACCCCCCCGGCCCGGATCCGATGACGATGCAGTCGTAAGCGCTGTCGGGCATGGTGGCGCTGCAGGCTAGCCGACCGGCTCGTGGGGCCGCCGGGACGGCAGCTGGATGCGGGCCATCGCTCCGATCAGGAACCAGAACAGCGGCGCGGCGATCGCGATGATCGCGAGGCACAGCACGACCGCCGCCAGGTTGGAAGCGACCAGGAGGCTCAGGGCGGAGAAGATCACCGCGATGCCGAGGAGCGCCTCGAAGCCGAGCACCGCCCAGTAGCGGCATTGCCACATGCCGATCGCGGCGGCGGCCATGAGGCCGGCGAAGACCAGCACGCCGGCGACCGACTGCCCACTGCCCTCGACCTCGTAGCCCGCCACGAGCAGCGCGACGTTCGAGGCGGCGAGGATCGTCGCGAGGATCGCGGCAAGCGTGACCGCCCGCGGCCGCTGGCCAGGCGCGAGCGGCTGCAACGCTGCCCGCGCTGCCTCGTCGCGTCCGCGGCCGCGGACATAGCCGCGGCTCATGCGGTCGCGCTGCGAACGGTCGCGCGCCATGCGGTCGCGCTGCCGAGAGGGTCTTGACCCCGTCGACCCCGCCCCCGTCCGCCGCTTACGACTGCGTCCCAACCGGCACCTCCAGCTGCTCGCGCAGCGCGCGCGCCGCGGCCGCGGGATCGGCCGCCTCGGCGATCGCCCGCACCACGACGATCCGGCGCGCGCCGCATGCGACGGCCGCGGCCACGTTGCCCGCGTCCAGGCCGCCGATCGCGAACCACGGCGTGGTCACGTTCGCGGCCGCCCAGGCGACGTACCCCAGCCCGGCGGCGGGCCGGCCGGGCTTGGTCGGCGTGGCGTGCACGGGTCCCACGGCGAGGTAGTCGACGTCGTGGTCGGCGTCGGCCGCCGCCCCCTGATCGGGCGCGTGCGTCGAGCGGCCGACGATGCGCTCCTCCCCGACCGCCGCGCGCGCGGCGCGCACGCTGCCGTCGTCCTGGCCGACGTGGACGCCGTCGGCGCGGCACCGGTCCACGAGGTCGGGGCGGTCGTTTAGCACGAACAGCGCGCCCGCCGCGTCGGCCGCCTCGCGGAACACCGCGGCCGCGTCCATGAGTGCGCCGTGGTCGAGTCGCTTGTCGCGCAGCTGGATCACATCGACACCGCCGCCGAGCGCGGCGTCGAGGAACATGCGCAGCTCGCGCCGTCCCGGCGGCCGCCCGTCCGAGCGCGCGTCCGTCACCAGGTACAGGCGGGCGGAGGCGATCTGCTCGCGTGCGCTCACGCCCTCAGTCAAGCACGCGTGCGCGCTACCCTTCGCCCATACGGGAGCCCGCAACCGGGCTGAGAGGGCGCCATCGGGGCGCCGACCGTCGAACCTGATCCGGGTCGTGCCGGCGTAGGGAAGGAGTCATCTGCAGTGTCGGTGGAGCATGCCAAGCCGGACGTCGCCGTCGTCGGCGGCGGGCCGATCGGCCTCGCGAGCGCGTGGCGCGCCGCACAGCGCGGCCTGCGTGTGTGCGTGCTCGACGCCGGCGCGCCGGGCGCCTGGCACGTCGCCGCCGGGATGCTGGCCCCCGTCGCCGAGGCGCAGTTCGGCGAGGACGAGCTGCTCGACCTCAACCTGCGCGCCGCCGCCGGCTTCCCCGCGTTCTGCGCCGAGCTCGCCGCCGCGTCCGGCCGTGATCCGGGCCTGCGCGAGACGGGCACGCTCGTGGTCGCCCGCGACCGCGACGAGGCCGAGGAGCTCGACCGGCTGCTGGCCTTCCGCCGCCGGCTCGGGCTCGGCGTCGAGCGGCTGCTGCCCACCGGCGCGCGGCGGGCCGAGCCGGCGCTGGCGCCGACGGTGCGGCTCGCGCTCGACGTGGCCGGCGACCACTCGGTCGA
>JBPCNM010000315.1:0-4772 GCA_051001255.1 Solirubrobacteraceae bacterium | reverse complement strand
TTCGTCTGGGCGGAGATCGAGGTCTCCGGTCGCGCCGCCCACGGCTCGCGCCCGCATCTCGGCGTCGACGCGATCGTCAAGACCGGGCCGGTCCTGACGGCGCTCGGCGAACTCGACGCGGCGCTCGGCGCTCGCATCCACGCGCTCCTGGGGCGCGGCTCCGTGCATGCGTCGGTCATCGAGGGCGGCGTCGAGCTGTCGAGCTATCCGGCCCGGTGCGTGCTCGGGCTCGAGCGCCGCACGCTCCCCGGCGAGACGGGCGCCGACGTCGAGACGGAGCTGGCGTCCCTGCTCGACCGCTGCCGCTCGACCGATCCCGAGCTGATGGCAGAGCAGCGCACGCTGCTGGTGCGCGAGCCCTTCGAGGTCGCGCGGGACGCCGACATCGTGGAGATCGTGCTCGCGTCGGCGGCAGCGGCGCTGCCGGTGCCGCCGACGATCGGCGGCGCGAGCTACTGGGCCGACGCGGCGTTCATCGCCGCCGCCGGGATCCCGACCGTGATGTTCGGACCCGGTGGCGAGGGTGCCCACGCCGCCGAGGAGTGGGTGAGCATCCCCGACACGGTGGCCGTCGCCCGCACCCTGACCACCGTCGCGTCGCGCCTATGCGCGTGAGGGCGCTCGTCAACCCCAGCGTGCGACCGGCCGCCGTTCCGCTGCCCGGCGACGAGGCGATGAGCTTTCACGCCGCACTGGCGGACTACCGGCCGACGCCGTTGCGCGGGCTGCCCGCCGTGGCGGCGGAGCTGGGCCTGGGCGCGGTCGCGCTCAAGGACGAGTCCGACCGGCTCGGGCTGCCCGCCTTCAAGGTGCTCGGCGCCTCGTGGGCGGTCGAGCGGGCGCTGCGCGAGCACCCCGGCGTGCGGACCCTCGTCGCCGCCAGCGCCGGCAACCACGGCCGCGCCGTCGCCCACGTCGCCGCCGGGCGGGGCATGGGCTGTCGTGTCTTCCTCCCCGCCAGGGCGGCGACCGCCCGGCGCGAAGCCATCGCGGCCGAAGGGGCCGACGTCGTCGTCGTCGACGGCGCCTACGAGGACGCCGTGGCGCAGGCCGCGGCGCAAGGCGCGCAACCCGGCGCCATCGAGATCGCCGACGTCGGAGCCTCCGGGCCGGCGAGCTGGGTCATCGACGGCTACGCGACGCTCTTCGCCGAAGTCGGAGCGCAGGACACCTTCGACGCGATCCTCGTGCCCGTCGGCGTCGGGTCCCTCGCGGCTGCCGCGGCGCGCTTCGCCGCGCAGGCGAACGTGAAGGTCATCGGCGTCGAGGCGGTCACCGCCGCGTGCCTTACGGCCTCGCTCGCCGCCGGCGAGCCCACCACGGTGCCGACCCCGGGAACCACGATGGCGGGACTCGACTGCGCGGAGGTCTCAGCCGCGGCATGGCCCTCGCTCCGCGACGGCATCCACGGCACGGTCACCGTCAGCGATGCCGAGGCGCACGCCGCGATGCGCGAGCTCGCCGCCGCCGGACTCGCGATCGGGGACTCCGGCGCCGCTCCCCTGGCCGCGCTGCGGGCGCTCGCCGGCGAGCCCCGGTGCTCGGCGCTGCGCGATGCGGTCGGCCTTGGATCGGACAGCCGCGTCGTTCTCATCGCGACGGAAGGGCTGACGGCATAGCCCAAGCGGCGAAGCGCCCGCCTCGTGCAGGTAGCCTCAGGCGGATGGCGGTCGACGAGGACAAGGACCTCTCCGTGGCGCCGATCGTCGGGCCCGGCGATCCGCGCCGGTTCACCGACTCCGGCATCGAGGTCAAGCCCCTCTACACCGCGGACGACGTCGCGGACGGGCTCGAGGAGCGCCTCGGCGAGCCGGGCGAGTACCCGTTCACCCGCGGCCCGCATCGCGACATGTACCGCAAGCAGCTGTGGACGATGCGCCAGTACGCGGGCTACGCGTCGGCGAAGGAGTCCAACGAGCGCTACAAGTACCTGCTCGCGCACGGCTCCACCGGCCTGTCCATGGCGTTCGACCTGCCGACGCAGCTGGGCCTGGACTCCGACGACCCCCGCTGTCTCGGCGAGGTGGGGCGCACCGGCGTGGCGATCGACACGCTCGACGACATGCGAACGGCGTTCGACGGGATCCCGCTCGACGAGGTCTCCACGTCGATGACGATCAACGCGCCCGCGTCCGTGCTGCTGGCGCTCTACCAGCTCGTAGGCGAGGAGCAGGGCGTCGCGCCCGAGCAGCTGCGCGGCACGACGCAGAACGACATCCTCAAGGAGTACATCGCGCGCGGGAACTTCATCTACCCGCCCGTGCCCTCGATGCGGCTCACGACGGACCTGTTCGCCTACTGCGCCGACCACGTGCCGCGCTGGAACACGGTCTCGATCTCCGGCTACCACTTTCGCGAGAAGGGCTGCTCGGCCGTCCAGGAGGTCGCGTTCACGCTCGCCAACGGCATGGCCTACGTGCAGGCGGCGATCGACGCCGGCCTGGAGGTCGACGCGTTCGCCCCGCGCCTGGCGTTCTTCTTCAACGGCCACAACAACGTCTTCCAGGAGGTCGCGAAGTTCCGCGCCGCCCGGCGGATCTGGGCCGAGGCGATGCGCGAGCGCTTCGGGGCGACGAACCCCAAGGCGCAGACGATCCGCTTCCACACCCAGACGGGCGGCGTCACGCTGACCGCGCAGCAGCCGGTCAACAACATCGTGCGGGTGGCGTTGCAGGCGTTCGCGGCGGTCAGCGGCGGCACCCAGTCGCTGCACACCAACGGCTACGACGAGGCGCTCGCGCTGCCGAGCGAGCGCGCGGCCAAGATCGCCCTGCGCACGCAGCAGATCGTCGCCCACGAGTCGGGCGCCGCCGACACGGTCGACCCGTTCGCCGGCTCCTACTACGTCGAGGCGCTGACCGACGAGATCGAGCGCCGCGCCCGGGCGCTGATCGACCGCATCGACGAGCTCGGCGGCTCGGTCGCGGCGATCGCCTTCATCAAGAACGAGATCGAGGAGTCGGCCTTCGGCTACCACGAGCGCTACCGGACCGAGCAGGACATCGTCGTCGGCGTCAACTCCTACGTCGAGGAGGAGCTCGAGGTCGAGGACACCCTGCGCGTCGATCCCGACGCCGAGCGCGCGCAGGTGGAGCGACTGGCGGCGTTCAAGGCGGGTCGCGACCAGGCGCTCGCCGACCGGCGGCTCGGTGAGTTGCAGGCCGCCTGCCGGGGCGACGAGAACCTGCTCGTGCCGATCCGCCGGGCGCTCGGGGACTCCTGCTCGATCGGCGAGGTCTGCGGCGCGATGCGCGCCGTCTTCGGGGACTACCAGCCCCAGGCCTGAGCCGGAGGTTCACGTTTCACCAGGGGATGGCGCCACCGGTTTCGGTGCCGTCCTCCCCGATGAACGTCGCCGTCGGCCCGTCGTCGGGCAGGGTGGCCATGCGCACGGGGATGCGGGCGCCTTGCTCGGGGGTGAGGAAGCCTTCGAACTCGTTGAGGTCGGTGGCGACGAAGCCGGGGCTGGCGAGGTTGACGAGGATGCGTTCGTCGCGCAACTCGTTGGCGTAGGTGAGGGTGACGGCGTTGAGGGCGACCTTCGAGGTGTTGTAGTCCAGGAGCGTCGGGAAGGCCCCCATGGGGTGATCGTTGGCCGCGGTGTGCGCGAGCGACGCGAGGTCGGTCGAGACGTTCACGATCCGGGCCGACGGCGACCGGCGCAGGAGCGGCAGCATCGCGTTGGTGACGGTGATGACGCCGAAGACGTTGACCTCGTAGACGCGACGCACGTCGGCCAGGGACGTCGCGCTCGGTGGCTTGTAGGGCCGGGTGCCGATGCCGGCGTTGTTGACCAGCACGTCGAGCCGGCCGCTCTCGCGCTCGACCGTGTCGGCGGCTGCGGCGGCCGACTCGGGGTCGGTCACGTCGAGTGCCAGGAAGCGCGCACGCGGGCCGACCGCCGCTGCCGCGTCGGCCCCGCGCTGCGGGTCGCGCGCGCCCACCCACACGGTCATGCGCAGCTGCGCGAGCCGGTCGGCGATCGCGCGGCCGATGCCCTTGTTGGCGCCGGTCACCACGGCGACCCGATCGTGGTGGTCACGGCCTTCGTTCGCTTGGATCCGGGAAGCGGGCATGGCGTCCATTCAACCCCGAGCCGGGCGCTGAGCCAAAGACCGATCGGGCCCTGATTGGTAACCTGAGGTTATGAGTCTGCTGGAGCTGCGCGAGCTGCGATACTTCCTCGTCATCGCCGAGGAGCTGCACTTCGGCCGCGCGGCGCAGCGTCTGCACATCGCGCAGCCCGCGCTCTCGAAGGCCATCCGCGCGATGGAGGTCAAGCTCGCCGTGACGCTGTTGGAGCGAACGACGCGACAAGCTCGCCTGACCGCGGCCGGGGAGGTGCTCGTGCGGCAGGCGCGGATCGTGCTCGAGGCGGCCGCCGCCGCGTCGAACCTCACGCGCCGCTCCGCGGACGGGGCGCTCACCGTTGCCGCCAAGGCATCGGAGGCCGCCCTCGCGCGCCGGTTGCTCGACCTGCATCGCGAAGCGCATCCCGATCTGCGCGTCGGCGAGGTCAGCGTGTGCGGATGGGGCGAGGCCATCGCTCGACTGCGCATGGGCGTCGCCGACGTCGCGCTGCTTCGCGATCCGCCCCCGCTGGAAGGCCTCGACTGGGAGGGGCTGGCACAGGAGCCGAGGCTCGTCGCGCTCGGCGCATCGCATCGGCTGGCGCGCCGGCGCCGGCTGCGCTTGGACGAGCTGGACGCCGAGCCGCGCGCAACCTGGCCCGATGCCGACGCTCAGACGACGGCCTTCTGGCAGGCCCGCGA
>JBPCNM010000314.1:0-7193 GCA_051001255.1 Solirubrobacteraceae bacterium | reverse complement strand
CGTCCAGGCGGCCGCCGGGCGAGAGCGCGCTCGGCGCGCTGCCCGGCCGGACGGTCGTCGCGCCGCCGAGCCGGCCGTCGGTGGACTCGACCGCGGCGGGACCCGGAGTGGGCGCCTGCGCGGCCTCGCGCACGCCGGGATCGCCGGTGCTCGTGCCGCAGCCGGCGACAAGCGCCCCGGTGGCGGCGACGACGGCGAGGAAGACGGCGCGCCCCATGCTGTGATCATCGCCCAAGACGCGCCCGAGCTTGAGGCAGGGGCGCGTCAGCTGGACTGGAGTCCGGCCGTCCAGCTGCCGGCGCCCAGCGCGTCGAACGCGGCCACGACGTCGGCGTCGAACTGGGTGCCGGCACCCGCGCGCATCTCACCCGCCGCGTCCTCGACCGTCCACGCCTCCTTGTAGGGGCGCTCGTGCACCAGCACGTCGAAGACGTCGGCGACCCCGACGAGCCGGGCGACCAGTGGGATGTCGGGGCCGGCGAGCCCGTCCGGGTAGCCGTCCCCGTCCCAGCGCTCGTGGTGCGAGCGCGCGATCTGCTCGGCGACCCCGAGCAGCTCCGAGCTCGAGTCCGACAGCACGCGGGCGCCGAGCACGGCGTGCGCCTTGACGACCTCGAACTCCTCCGGCTCCAGCCGCCCCGGCTTGAGCAGGATCGAGTCCGGGATCGCGATCTTCCCGAGGTCGTGCAGCGGCGCGTCCTGGCGCACCAGCGCCACGATCCGGTCGCTCTGGCCCAGCTGGCGCGCCATCCGCGCCGCCAGGGCGCCGACTCGCTGGGTGTGCTCGGGCGAGTTGTCGTCGCGGTACTCAGCCGCCAGCGCCAGGCGGTGCAGCGTGTCGACGCGAGACGTCTCGGCGTCGCGGAACGCGGCGAGCACCTGGCCGGCGACGATCGCCTCGAGCTCACCCAGGCGCGCGCGCATGTCGCCGTGCTCGAGCACCAGCCGCAGCCGGCGCACGCCGGCGGGACCGAGCGGCTGCCCGTCCACCTGCAGGTCCGAGACGGCCACCACGGGCGGTCCCGAGTCGAGCCCGAGTGGGTCCAGCCGGACGCGGACGGCGTCCGGATCGGTGTCTCCGAGGCTGAGCACGACCTGGGGCCGGGCGGCCGCGGCCTGGACGGCGACCAGCTCGAGCGCCGGCACGAGGTCGACCGACGGGCTGCCCGCTGCGGTCAGCTGGGCGCGCAGGGACTCCGCTGCGTCGCGGTTCCCGCCGATAACCAGGACGCGGGTGCCGGCGAGCGCGTCGTCATCCATACTGAGACATGATGGCGGACACGACATCGGACGCGCACCTGGGGAGGGTCGTCGCGGGCTACCGGATCGAGGAGCGGATCGGGCGCGGCGGCATGGGCCTGGTCTATCGTGCCGAGCACCTCAACCTGCGCCGGCGCGCCGCGATCAAGATCATCGCCCCCGAGCTGGCCGAGGCGTCCGGATTCCGCGAGCGCTTCAACCGCGAGGCGCGTATCGCCGCCGCGCTCCAGCACCCGAACATCGTCACGGTCTACGACGCGGGCGAGGAGAACGGACTGCTCTACCTCGCGATGCAGTACATCGAGGGCTCCGACCTCTCGGCCGTGCTGCGCAGCCAGGGGCGCCTGCGGCCCTACCGCGCGATCGACGTCTGCCGCCAGGTGGCCGCCGCGCTCGACGCCGCCCACGCGCAGGGCCTCATCCACCGCGACGTCAAGCCGGCGAACGTGATGATCGAGGGCCGCACGGCGTTCCTCACCGACTTCGGCCTGACCAAGCGGATCGAGGGCACACGCACCCAGCTGACGAAGGCGGGGGACGTCGTGGGGACGATCCACTACGTCGCGCCGGAGCAGATCGAGGGCGGTCGGGTGGACGCACGCACCGACATCTACTCGCTCGGCTGCCTGCTCTACCACTGCCTGTCGGGCGAGCTGCCGTTCGCGCGCGACACCGACGTGGCGGTGATCTACGCGCACCTGTCCGAGCAGCCGCCGCGGCTGACGTCGGCGCGCCCCGAGCTGCCGGGCGGCCTGGACGCCGTGATCGCCAAGGCGCTCGAGAAGGCGCCCGAGCGCCGCTTCCAGAGCTGCGCCGACCTGATGTCCGCCGCGCGCGCCGTGATCGACGCCGCCGGGCCGCTGTCGGACACCGCGTCGCCGCGGCCCGTGCCGGCGTTCGGCGACCACTTCGACGTGGCGACCTCGACGAGCGGTCGCCGCGTGGCGGCCGCGGGAGACGTCTCGTCGATGGAGACGAACGTCGGACGCGTCGCGCCGGTCACCGGGCACGTGGACGCCGCGCGCCGACCGCGCGTGCTGCTCGCCGGCGTGGACGCGAACACGCGCGCGGTGGCTCGCGTGGCGGTCGGCGACCGCGTCGACGTGGAGGAGGCGCCGCCGGGCGAGTCGCTGCTCGACACCGTCCGCGACGGGCGCCCCGACCTGGTCATCCTCGCTTGGAACGCGCCCGGCCAGCCGGCCCGCGACGTCGTCGCCGCCCTGCGGGCCGACGCCGTCACGCGCGACGCGAAGGTGCTGCTGCTCGTCGAGCACAAGCAGACGGCGAGCGGCGACGTGACCACGGCGGGGGCCGACGACCGGCTCGCCGCGCCGTTCTCGCCGCTGCAGCTGCAGGTCAAGCTGCGCAGGCTGCTGGGCGCCGACGCCGTCGCGGGCTAGGCCCGCCCGGCAATGTGGCTCGAGGTGCTCTCCGGCGAGGACGCCGGCCGCGTGGTGGCGCTCGACCGGTCGCTCGTGCTCGGCCGGCTCCAGGGCGCCGACCTGGTGATCCGGGACGCACGCGCCTCGCGCCGGCACGCCGAGCTCGTGCCCGAGGAGGGCGGCGTGCGCCTGCGCGACCTCGGCTCCGCCAACGGGACGCTGGTGGACGGCGAGCCCGCCGGCGACGTGCTGCTCGCCGGCGGCGAGGAGATCCGGATCGGCGGCGTGCGGATCGCGGTGCTCGCGACCGAGCCGGCAGTCACCGGCGCGCCGATCGCCGAGCCGGTGCGCCCGCACGTGCGCGTGGAGACCGCGGGGCCGTCGTGGTCGATGATCGGGCGGCTGGTGGAGGCGCGCACCCGGCGCGGCCGGCGCCTCACCTATGCGGCGCTCGCCGTGGCGGGCGTGGCGATCGCGGCGGTCGCGGTGCTGGCGCTCACCGGCGCGCTGGGCGGCGCGACCGACGAGGAGCGCGTGGCCGCGGTGGTGCGCGACGTCGTGCCCGCCACGGTGCTGGTCGAGTCCCGCAGCAACGGGATGCGGAGCGGGCTCGGCAGCGGTTGGGTGCTCGACCGCGACGAGGGCCTGGTGGTGACGGCCGCGCATGTGGTCAACACCGGCGAGCGCTTCTTCGTCCGCGCGGGAGCGCGCGAAGCGGAGGCCGAGGTGGTCGGCGCCGCCCCCTGCGAGGACCTCGCGGTCCTGCGCGTTCCCGGCGTGCCGGCCGGCACGGCGCTGGCGCTCGGCGACGCCGGCGGGGCCCGTCAGGGCGAGACGGTGCTGGCGTTCGGATACCCGGAGAGCGCGGAGGTCGGCGAGCCGGCGTCCTCGACGCGCGGCGTGGTCTCCGCGTCGCGCACGGCGTTCCGCGACCCCGCGCCCGACGTCCCGTCCTACCCGGCGGCGATCCGGACCGACACGGCCCTGGACCCCGGATTCTCCGGCGGGCCGCTCGTGGACCTCGACGGTCGCGTGGTCGGCATCAACGCCGCCGCCCGAACCACGGGCCGCGGCGGCCGGCCGCTGCAAGGGGCCAACTACGCGATCGACGGCGCGCATGCCCGCGCCGTCCTCGACGAGCTGCGCCAGGGGCGCTCGACGGCCTGGATCGGCGCGACGTTCGGCTACCCATCGGTCCGGGACCTCGCGACGCGCGGCCTGCCACCGGGCCTGTGGATCCGGGGCGTCGTCCTCGGCTCGGGCGCCGCGCGCGCGGACCTGGCCGGCGGCGACTACGTCGTCGCCGTCGACGGGCGGCCGATGGACGGGACGCTCGCAGGCTGGTGCCGCGCGGCCGCGGGGATTCGCAGCGGAGCCGAGGCGGAGCTCGCGCTGGCGGAGCCGGCCGGGAAGACGCGGCGGGTCGCGGTGCGGTTCGGGTGAGCGGGCGTTGGGGCAGGCTCGGCGTCTATGTCAACGGCGGCATTGAAGGAGCATGCATCGCCGGCGACTGTACGGTGTGCGGCATGAGCATCGGCATCGTCGGCCTGGGTTACGTCGGGCTTCCCTTGGCGGTCGCGTTCGCCGAGGCGGGCGAAGACGTCATCGGCGTCGACGTCGACCCCGGCAAGATCGGCGGGTTGCGCGAGGGCCGCTCGCACATCGAGGACATCCCGTCTTCGGTGCTGCAGGCGGTGGCGGAGCGGATCGACTTCAGCACGCGCGCCGTCGACCTGCACGGGGCCGAGGCGATCCTCGTGTGCGTCCCCACGCCGCTGAACCGCAACCGCGAGCCGGACCTCGGCCCGCTGCTGGGTGCCGCGCAGACGCTCGCCGGCGTGATCGCCAAGGGCCAGCTCGTCGTGCTGGAGTCGACCACGTTCCCCGGCACCACGCGCGGGCACTTGGTGCCGCTGCTCGAAGAGTCCGGCCTGGTCGCCGGCGAGGACTTCGCGCTCGCGTTCTCCCCCGAGCGCGTGGACCCCGGCCGCACGGACTACACGCTCGCCAACACGCCGAAGATCGTCGGCGGCCTCACGGCCGGCTGCACCCAGCGCGCACTCGAGGTCTACGGGCGCGTCTGCGAGTCGCTCGTGCCGGTCTCCACCCCCGAGGTCGCCGAGCTGGCCAAGCTGCTCGAGAACATCTTCCGCTCGGTCAACATCGCGCTGGTCAACGAGCTGGCGATCCTGGCCGACCGGATGGGCATCGACATCTGGGAGGTCGTCGACGCGGCCGCTTCCAAGCCGTTCGGGTTCATGCGCTTCGAGCCGGGCCCGGGCATGGGCGGCCACTGCCTGCCGGTCGACCCCTTCTACCTGACCTGGAAAGCGCGCGAGTACGACATGGTCACCGAGTTCATCGAGCTCGCGGGCAAGGTCAACAAGCAGATGCCGTACTTCTGCCTGGAGAAGATCGAGCGCGCGCTCAACGACGCGGCAAAGCCGGTCAAGGGCTCGCGCATCCTCATCGTCGGGGTCTCCTACAAGGGCGGCGTCGGCGACCTGCGCGAGTCACCCGCGCTGAAGATCATCGAGCTGCTGCAGGACCGCGGCGGCGATGTGGCCTACCACGACCCGCACGTGCCCGAGCTCCCGCAGCACGGGCTCGCGAATTCAGAGCTCGGCGGCGAGGTCGATCTCGCGGTGATCGTCACGGCGCATCCCGGCGTCGACCACGGGTCGATCGTGGAGCAGTCGCCCGCGGTGCTCGACCTGCGCGGGATCACGCGGGCGCTGCGGGACGCGAAGGTGCAGCAGCTCTGACCGCGTCGCCCGCCAGCTTCTCGTGCCACAAGGGTTTGGTGCGCCGCACAGGAACTGGTAGGTGAGCGGTCCGCGGTCCGACCTTCGCGCTGGCGTGAAAGCCCGCAGTTGTCTAGCTTCGGCCTCCCGCCCCCCGGAGGATGAGGACGCGTTCCATCAAGCGCCTCGTGGTGCTCGCCATCGTGTTCACGTTCCTCTCCTGCGCTGCAGTGGCAGCCGCGGCGATCGTTGAGGGCGGCGAGCGTGACGACACGCTCTTCGGAACGAAGCACGACGACAGGATCAGCGGTCTCGAGGGGAAGGACGACATCCTCGCGCTCGAGGGTAACGATCGGGTCGACGGCGGGCCTGGCCGGGACACGATCTGGGGCGACGGCTCTTGCGTCAGGGTCGACGGCGGCACGTACACCTGCAGCCCGCGGCCCGAGTGCCCCGACGACGGTTCCGACGGGTCCTACTGCATTCCTGACGCGCTCGCCACCTTCGACGACCGGCTGCTCGGCGGCCCCGGCGCCGACGAGATCATGGGCCAAAAGGGCGACGACAACATCGATGGCGAAGAGGGTCGCGACCTGCTCGCGGGCGGGATGGGCGACGACCGCATCGCCGGCGGCGACGGCCAGGACGAGATCAGAGCCGGCGCCGGCGACGACCGCGTGCTCGCTGCCGACGGCGCGCGTGACTTCATCAGCTGCGGACCCGGCTTCGACCGCGTCGTCGCCGACCGGCGGGACGACGTCGGGGGCAACTGCGAGCGGCTCACCCGCGGGTAGCGCTCCTCAGGCGGCCGGAACCGCCGCCACGGTCCGGGTAGCGCGCGCCACCGCGTGCGGCCGGCTCCGGGTGCGCGCGCCCGCGTGCGGGTGGAGATACTAGGGTCGGTGGTAGATCGCACGCAGCGCCGCGCCGATCACCGCGGGCGCCGTCCGCTCGCGCACGGCCGCCAGCGCCGCGTCGCCGGCAGCGGCGTCGCCCCACAGCGCGCGGATGCGGTCGGCGATCGCCGGGACGTCGCCGGGCGGGTGCAGGCCCGCGTCGGGGACGACCTCCGCCAGGCCGCCCGCACGGGAAGCGACCACCGGCAGGCCTGCCGCCATCGCCTCGAGCGCCGCGAGCGGGAGGATCTCCTCGTAGCGCGAGGGGACGAGCGCGAGCGCCGCCCCGGCGCGGAGCGCCGCCAGCTCGCCGGGCGTGACGCGGCCCGTGAACCGGACCTCGGCGCCTCCGCCGGTCGTGGCGCGGCGCAGCGCGGCGGCCTCCGGGCCGTCACCCGCGACGACGAGCGGCAGGCCCGTGGCGCGGCAGGCCGCGATCGCGTCCGCCACGCCCTTCTCCACGGTCAGGCGACCCGCGTACAGCGCGTACCCGCCGTCGTCGGCACGCGAGCGCTCCGCGAACGTCCGCTGCACGGACGGGATCGCACGCGCCCGGCCGCCGAGCGGCGCGCCCAGTGCCTCCAGGCGCCGCAGGGCGAACGCGCTCGGGACGACGAACGCGTCGGCGCTGCCGGCGATCCGCCGCTGCCACAGGGCCAGCCCGGCGCCGTAGGCCGCGGACTCCGCCCGCGAGCCGTTGCGGCAGTTCAACCGCACGCCGGGCAGCGTGTTGCGGCCGTGGCAGCGGGTGCAGTCCTCCCCACGCGTGAAGCACGTGCCGACCGCGCAGACCAGGCGGTAGTTGTGCAGGTGCAGCACGACGCGGGCGCCGGCCCCACGCTCCGCCGCCAGCGCGCGCCAGCCCAGCGACGGCTGCACGTTGTGCGCGTGCACGACGCGCGCGCCGGTGC
>JBPCNM010000313.1:0-11864 GCA_051001255.1 Solirubrobacteraceae bacterium | reverse complement strand
AGCGACGCCTCGGGCTCGCGCGCCAGCGCCGGCTCCATCGCGGCGCGCAGCGCCTCGAAGCCGCGGCGGCCCGCCTCCGTCGGCGCGCCGCCGGCCGTGATCTCCGTCACCGAGGCGACGATCGCGTCGTACCACCCGAGCACCTCGGCGGTGCCCGCCGCCTCCAGCCCGAGCGCGACCGTGACCACGGCTGCGGCCAGGGGGCCGGCCAGCTCGCGCCGCAGCTCCGCCTCCCCGGCCGGCGCGATCGCGTCGATCAGCCGGTCGGCCTCCGCCGCGACCGGCTCCGTGAAGCGCTCGCGCACGGCGTCGAGCCGGAACGGGCCCGCGAACGGGGCGCGGTGGCGCCGGTGCGCCTGGCCGTCGAGGGTGAGCATGCTCGGGCCAACGACCTGACCGGTGGAGAAGCGCACGTCGTCGACCGTGAACGTCTCCGGATCGCGCATGACCTGCAGCGCCAGATCGCGGCGTGTGACCAGCCAGCCGTCGAGGGCGGGCGACCAGGAGACCGGCTCGTGCTCGCGCAGGCGCGCGAGCACGGGATGCGGGTCGGTCTCCAGCTGCGCGAGCGTCGCCTCGGCGCCGAGGGGGAAGGCGGCAGCGCGCATCGTGCGATCGTAGCCTCAGGGCACCAGCAGGATCTTGAACGCGTCGTCCTCCTTCTTCTGGAACGTCTCGTAGGCCTGCGGCGCGGCGTCGAGCGGCAGCCGGTGGGTGGCGAAGCCTTCGACGCCGAGCGGGTCGCCGTCGGCGGTCGACAGGGGCATGACGTCGTCGATCCAGCGCTTGACGTTCGCCTGGCCCATGCGCAGCTGGATCTGCTTGTCGAACAGCGTCAGCATCGGCAGCGGGTCGGCCGTCCCGCCGTAGACCCCGATGATCGAGATCGTGCCGCCGCGGCGGACCGCGTCGATCGAGAAGGTCAGCGCGCTCAGCCGATCGACGCCCGCGGTCTCCATCATCTTGCGCCCGACGGCGTCCGGCAGCAGCCCGACGAGCTGATGGGCCAGCTTGGCCCCGGGCGCACCGTGCGCCTCCATGCCGACGGCGTCGATGACGGAGTCCGCGCCGCGCCCGTCCGTGAGCTCCTGCACCACGGCGGTCAGGTCGTCGTGCTCGGTCAGGTCGAGCGCCTGGACGCCGTGGCCGCAGGCGCGCTCGAGCCGCTCGGGCACGAGGTCGACGGCGATCACGTGCTCGACCCCGCGCTGCTGGGCGATGCGGCACGACATCTCCCCGATCGGCCCGAGGCCGACCACGAGCAGGCTTCCGCCCTGTGGCACGTCGGCGTACTCGACGGCCTGCCAGGCGGTCGGGAGCACGTCGGAGAGGTAGACGAAGCGGTCGTCGGGCGGCCCCTCCGGGACCTTGATCGGCCCGTATTGCGCCTGCGGCACGCGCAGGAACTCGGCCTGGCCGCCAGGGACCTGGCCGTAGAGCTTGGTGTAGCCGAGAAACGCCGCGCCCGTGCCCATCTCGCGCACCTGCGTGGTCTCGCACTGCGACTGCAGGCCGGTGTCGCACATGAAGCAATACCCGCAGGAGACGTTGAACGGGATGACGACGCGATCGCCCGGCTTGATGTGCGTGACCTCGGCGCCGACCTCCCGTACGATGCCCATCGGCTCGTGCCCGAGGATGTCGCCGGCGTCCAGGAACGGGCCGAGCACCTCGTAGAGGTGCAGGTCCGAGCCACAGATCCCGGTGGAGGTGATCTCGACGATCGCGTCAGTCGGATGCTCGAGCACGGGGTCCGGGACGGTGTCCACCCGGACGTCGCGCTTGCCGTGCCATGCCACTGCCTTCATCGTCAGCTCCTCGGGTCGTTGCCGAGGCACTACCCCGCCGGCCAGGCGGCGCAAAAGGCCGGACGCTCAGATCCGTGACAACTGCGGCGCGGCCGGCTCCTCGCGGCGCCTGCGCTCGGCACGGCGGTGCAGCAGCCGGGCGGCCACGACGCCGCCCACGGCACCGAACACGTGCCCCTGCCAGGAGATGCCGTTCTCCGGCACCAGCCCGCGCAGCAGCGTCGTGCCCCACACGCCGAGGACGACGAGGCCGACGCCGATCTGCACCATGCCGCGGCTGTAGCCCCCGCGCGCGACGAGGTAGGCGGCGTAGCCGAAGACGATCCCGCTGGCGCCGATGTGGACGGTGTCGGATGGCGCGACGAGCCAGGTCCCGAGCCCGCCGACCAGTGCGACGACCGCGGTGACGATCGCCACGCGTGCAGCGCCGCCGAGCGCGATCGCGAAGCCCAGCGCCAAGAACGGGATCGTGTTCCCGATCAGATGGTCGAAGTCGCCGTGCAGGAACGGCGCGAGCACCACGCCGTCGAGCCCTTCGGCCTCGCGTGGCTCGATCCCGTAGCGGTCCAGCCGGCCGCCGCCGACCTGGTCGGCGATCTCCACGATCCACATCAGCGCGGCCATCGCCGCCACGAGCAGCATGCCGCGCACGGCCGGGGAGCCGGCGCGGGAGGACTGGACGTCTGCTGCCATCCCCTGAGCATGGCACAAGCCGTCGGGCGTGCCGGCAACCCGTCCGCCGGGCCGGCCGCTCGGCGCTACCCTCGTAAGCGCGTGACGGCGTTCCGGCATGAGGCACTGCTCTATGAAGGGACCGACGAGTTCCTGGCGGGCGGCGTGCCGTTCATCCGTGAGGCGATCGACGCGCGCGAGCCGGTGATGGTGGCCGTCGGGGCCGATAAGATCGGCCGGCTGCGCGCCACGCTGCCCGACGGCGCCGCCGTGGCCTACGCCGACATGAGCGAGCTGGGCCGCAACCCCGGCCGCATCATTCCCGCCTGGCACGAGTTCCTCGCCGCGCACGGCGGGGCGGGCCCGGTCCGGGGGATCGGCGAGCCGATCTGGGCCGGCCGCAGCGCCGACGAGCTGGTCGAGTGCCAGCTGCACGAGGCGCTGCTGAACGTCGCGTTCGCCGACACCGAGGACTTCCACCTGCTGTGCCCGTACGACGTCGCGGCACTCGACGACGGGGTCGTCCACGAGGCGCGCTGCAGCCATCCCGTCGTCGTCGCGCGCGACGCGGCGCACGCGAGCCACCAGTTCCGCGGCGTCGAGGATCCGCTCGCGCCGTTCGCAGCGCCGCTGCCCCGCCCTCCGGGCGCGGCGGAGACCGTCGCGTTCGAGCGCGACACGCTCGACGAGCTGCGGCGGCTCGTCGCCGACCGCGGCGGGCAGGCGGGCCTCGGGCAGGCCAAGGTGCAGGATCTCGTCCTCGCGGTCAACGAGCTGGCCACGAACAGCGTCCGCCACGGCGGCGGCCACGGGATCCTGCGCATGTGGCGCGAGGACGAGGCGCTCCGGTTCGAGGTGCGCGACAGCGGGCACCTCGACGACCCGCTCGTCGGCCGGCGGCGGCGCCGGTCTGACGACATCGGCGGCTGGGGCGTGTGGATCGCCCATCAGGTCGCCGACCTCGTGCAGGTCCGCTCGGGACCGAACGGGACGGTCGTGCGCCTCCGGATGCGCTGCGCGTAGCCGGCTACGCTGCGGCGCGTGGCGCACGTCGTCGTCTCGAACCTCGCCTACGCCCATCCCGGCGGCGACCTGCTGTTCTCCGAGGTCTCGTTCCGCATCACCCCCGGCCAGCACGCCGGCCTGGTGGGCGCGAACGGCGTCGGCAAGTCCACGCTGTTCCGCGTCCTCGCCGGGCTCCTGCCCACCGAGGACGGCGACGTGGACATCGGTACGTTCGCCTACATGGCCCAGGACGTCGGCGTCGGGCCCGACAGCGGGCGCACGGTGCGCGAGCTGCTGCTGGAGGCCGCGCCCGCACGCATCCGCGACGCCGGCGAGCGCATCATCGCGGCCGAGCGGGAGCTGGAGGCCGGCGCCGACCCCGGCGGGGCCGGCATGCGGCTGGGCGAGGCGATCGGGGACTGGTCCGAACTGGGCGGCTACGAGCTCGAGGGCCGCTGGGACGCGGCCTGCCGGCGCATCGTGCGGGCGGGGATCGACGATGTCGGAGCGCGCGACACCACCCAGCTCTCCGGCGGCGAGCGCAAGCGCCTGGTGCTCGAGGTGCTATTCGCCGGCGAGGCGTCCGTGCTGCTGCTCGACGAGCCCGACAACTTCCTCGACGTGCGGGCCAAGCTCGAGCTCGAGCGGCGGATCGCCGGCACGAAGAAGACGGTGCTGCTGATCAGCCACGATCGCGACCTGCTCGGCGCCGCGACCAACGCGATCCTCACGCTGGAGGCGAACGGCACCTGGGTGCACGGTGGCTCCTACCGCACCTACCCCGAGGCGCGGGAGCGGCGCCAGCAGCTGCTCGGCGACCGGCTCGAGCAGTGGAGGCGCGAGGAGCGGCGCCTGTTCCGGTTCTACAAGATCATGAAGCAGCGCGCCGCGATCTCCGACGTCAACGCCAAGCGCGCCGACGCGGCCGAGACGCGCTGGAAGCGGTTCGTGGAGATCGGCCCACCGCCCGCGCCGGTCACCGACCAGCAGATCCGGGTTCGAATCCCGGGCGGCGACTCGGCGCGGATCGTGCTGAGCCTGCGCGACGTCGCCATCGACGGCCTGGTCAAGCCGTTCGAGGAGGAGATCCACTTCGGCGAGCGGGTCGGGCTGATCGGGCCCAACGGCTCGGGCAAGACGCACCTGATCCGGCTGCTCGCCGGCGAGGCGATCCCGCACGACGGCGACCTGCGGCTCGGCAACCGCGTGTCGGCCGGGCTGTTCACGCAGCTCAACTCGCGCGCGGACCTCGCCGGCCGCGGGGTGCTCGCCGTGGTGCAGGAGCGGCTCGGCGCGCTCGAGCCATCGATGCGGGCGCTGGCGCGCTACCGGCTCCAGGACGCCGCGAACCGCTCGACGGACACGCTGTCGGGCGGTCAGAAGGCTCGGCTGGAGATCCTCTGCCTCGAGCTCGAGGGCCACAACCTGCTGGCGCTCGACGAGCCGACCGACAACCTCGACCTCGACTCCTCCGAGGCGCTCGAGGCGGCGCTGGAGACTTTCGTCGGCACGGTCGTGGCGGTCTCGCACGACCGCGCGTTCCTGCGCCGGCTGGACCGCTTCCTGCTGCTGGCGCACGACGGCGCCGTCTACGCGCTGCCCGACACGGAGTCGGCGCTCGAGGCGCTGGCGGCGCCCGACCACGTGGCCGAGGCGCGGCTGGCCAAGCGGCTGACCGCCGGGCGGCGGTAGCCTGGCGGTCGCATGACAGAGCTCCTTGCGTTCATCGGCGTGGCGGTCGTGGTCATCGTCACTCCGGGCCAGGACACCGCCCTCACGGTTCGCAACACGCTTGCCGGCGGCCGCCGCGCGGGCGTCCGGACCGCGGCCGGTGTGGTGTGCGGCCAGGCCGTGTGGGCGCTCGCCGCAAGCGCCGGCGTCGCTGCGCTGCTGGTGGCCTCCGAGCCGGCGTTCGTCGCGCTGAAGCTCGCGGGCGCCGCCTACCTGATCTACCTCGGCGGCCGGGCGCTGCTCGCCGCCGTGCGCCGTCAGACCGACGACCATGGCGGCGCTCCCGCGGCGAGTGGGCGCGAGCTGCGCCAAGGCCTCCTGAGCAACCTCGGCAACCCGAAGATGGCGGTGTTCTTCAGCAGCCTGCTGCCCCAGTTCGGCGACTCCTTCCTGGCCCTGCTGGCCCTCGGTCTGCTGTTCTGCGCACTGACGATGGCCTGGCTGACCGCCTACGCGACCGCGCTCGCGCGGGCTGGGGACGTCCTGCGCCGGCCGCGCGTGCGCCGCGCGATCGACGCGGTCACCGGCACGGCTCTCGTCGCGCTCGGCCTCCGGCTGGCCGCCGCCGATCGCTAGCCGCGGCTCGCCGGCGGCGGGGCATGTGGGCCATCAGCTGAAGAAGGTTCGCAGCTTCTCGAGCGACGACCGGGTGCCGACGTCGAGGTAGGTCGAGGACAGTCGCACGCCGTGCAGCTCGAGGCCGCGGTCGCGCAGGTCGAGGAAATGTCCGCTCGGCCACTCCTGACGTTCGAGCCCGTCGAGCGTGCGTGCCCGCGCCGCCGCCGCGCCCCACATCCACTCCGAGGGAGGCGCCGCCGGCTTGATCTCGATGCCGGCGATGCCGCCGTCATCGTCGAGAGCCACGTAGTCGACGCCTTCGAGTCCCGGCGTCTTGAACAGCCCGAGCGCCACCTCGTGGCCGGCGAGGACGGCCTCGACCAGCGGCCGGAAGCCGTCGTGCGGCTCCCAGATCGAGTCGGGGAAGCCGAGCAGCGCGATGTCGTCGGGCGCCAGCCCGGCCAGCCCGGCGGCGAAGGACGCGTTCAGCGTGGGGGGATGCGCGAGCACGAGCGTGACGCCGGCGTCGCGAGCGTGCTCGACGACATCCTCCTTCTCCGGACGCGTCACCACGCGCACCTCGTCGGCCCCGCCTGCGCGCATCCTCTCGATGACGTAATCCATCACCGGGCGCCCGCCCGCTGGGAGCAGCTCCTTGGAGTGGGGCAGGGGCTGCAGACGGACGGCGTACCCTGCCGCCGGCACGACCCCGACGATCCTGTGCGTTCGCATCGGCAGCGGACAGTAGCTGCGCCACTGTCTCCGCTGGCGCTAGATCGACCCGCCAGACCTTGCGACAACGCCGTGAGCTGAGCGTCGCGAACACGGCGGTCAAGGCCACCGAGAGTCCCAGCACGATCGCGACGTCGCTCCGCCGCGCCGTCGCCGGCCATGAGGCCGCGCGAGGCGGTCGCGAGGATCGAGTCGTCCTCCGCCGGGAGCCATCCGCATGTCCGCAGGCGAAGCTAGGTGCCCCTCGCTCGATTCTTCGCTCTGTCGATCACGATGAGCGCGCCGACGGCGGTGGTTGTCAAAGCTCCGGAGACGATCCACCAAAGCGGCGCGTCCAGGTGGCGCGGAAGGGCCCACACCGGAGTCCAGCCGAGGGCCTTGGCAACAAATGGGTGAGTGCGAAGGCCCTCGAATCTCGCCGGACAGACATCGCCGACGCCCTGTTGCGCGCGGTGGCTCGAGGCGGCTTGAGCGCGGTCAGCATGCGAGTGGTTGCTGCCGAGGCCAACTGCTCACTGGGGCTGGTGCAGCGAGTGATGGGGACGAAGGAGGAGTTGCTCGCAGCCGGGATGCAGCGGATCATCGAGCGCGTCGAGGCACGTGCCGAAGCGGCCGGACTCGACGAATCGCTGCCGGCGCGCAAGTTCCTCGAAGGACTTCTGCTCCTGCTGACGGACGACGACCATCGCGAGGAAGGCCTGGTCTGGGCGGCGTTCTCGGCTCAGGCTCTCGTGACCCCGTCGCTTGCAGACGGGCTGCGCGGGCAGGAGGACGAGGCCCAGGCGGCAATGGCGCTGGTGCTGCGGTCTGCGATGGCCGGCGGCGACCTCTCCGCTGACGTCAATCCTGACGGCGAGGCGCTGACCCTGCTGTGTCTGGCCAACGGCCTCGGCACGCAGATGCTCCTCGGCCGCTGTGACGGCGCCCAAGCGCACGCCGCGATCCGGACCCACCTCGATCGCCTCTTCCAGGTTCGCTGACCCTGCGCCGGCAAGCGCGGCGCTCACTCGGCTCCGGTTCTCGCGCCAGTTCCTCACCGGGCGCCTTGAGGCGGTGGGTGCCCGTCCCCGACCCGTCGACCTCTACCAGTTGACTTTCCGCCGCCTTGCTGATCTGAACGACCAGCTAGCAAGAGGCGAACACGTCGACGCCGGTGAGCTCGGCCGACAGCGACCATAGGCGCGCCGCCTGCTGGGGGTCGGTCGCCCAGTCGCGTACGCCTCTGAGCTGCGTATCGTCGGCGGCGGCCGGCTCGGCGATATCGCAGTCCTCGCAGTAGACCCCGCCCATGCCCTCCAGCTGGGGCGAGGTCGCCGCCCACACTTGCGTCGCCGCGCCCTGCTCAGGTGTCTTGAAAGTGGAGTCCGCCAGGTTGCCGTCCTCGTCGATCCAACCGGCGGCGATCATCTCCTCCTTGGTGAGGTGGCGCTGCGGCGGGGTGAGGATGCTGCCCGGATGCAGTGAGAACGCCCTCACTCCGACGTCGCAGCCGAGCACGTCGAGCTGCGCGGCGAACAGCGCGTTGGCCGTCTTGGCTTGCCCGTAAGCCTGCCGCTTGTCGTAGCGGTGCTCGAACTGCACGTCATCCCAGCGGATGCCCGAAAGGTGGTGGCCGGCAGAGGACACAGCGACGACACGTGCCCCATGGCGCGCGATCGCCGGCCACAGCCGGTTGACGAGGGCGTAGTGGCCGAGATGGTTGATCGCGAACTGCGCTTCCCAGCCGGGGCCGACCCGCGTCTCCGGGCACGCCATGATCCCGGCGTTGTTGATGACCAGGTCGACGCTGCGGCCTGAGGCGACGAAGCGCTCGGCGAATCCGCGGACACTCTCGACGTCGGAGAGGTCGAGCTCGTCCACCTCCACGCCGTCGATGCCATCGACGGCCTGCTCAGCCGTCGCGCGCCGCCGCGCGGGGACGACCACGTGGGCGCCGGCGCCGGCGAGCGCGCGGGTCGTCTCCAGACCGAGGCCCGAGTAGCCGCCCGTGACGAGCGCGATCTTGCCCGAGAGGTCGACGCCGCGGACCACCTCGCTCGCCGTCGTGCGCGGGCCATGGCCGGATCCGATAGGTCGTTGCGGTGAAGGCATGCGCCAACGCTACGGCCTAGAGTGCACTCTAACTCAAGGGCCGGAGTGCGATCCGATGAGCACCGGGGATCAGGGCGTGACCGTCGGCCAAGTCGCCCATCGCACCGGACTGAGCGCGCACCGGCGACTTCGCGGGTCTGCGCTATCAGCGCGGACAAGAGCGGCGTCGCACTGCACACCGGTGCCGAACACCCTTCCGTTCGGCGATCGCCTGGCGCTTGGTCTCCGGCGGACGATTCGACGCCCGGGCTCGGACCGCTCACGACGCCGCGTGGGTGGCGACGGCGAGACCGGCGACACGCCACTCGAGCAGCCCGTCCTCGAGCAGCGACGCGCGATGGCCATGTTTGCGCAACATCGCGACGGCCTCGTAGGCCATCACGCAATACGCGCCCCGGCAGTAGGCGACGACATCGGCGTCCGCGGGCAACTCGTTCAGCCGACCGGGCAGTTCGTCCACCGGCATCGAGATCGCGCCGGGAATGTGCCCGGCGACGTACTCGACCTCGGGCCGCACGTCGAGCACGACCGCGCTGCCGTCCCGGATCCGCTCGACCAACTCCTCACGCGCGACATCGGCGGTCTCCAACTCGGCGGCCTGGGTCCGGTCCATGCCGAGGAACGCGAGCCAGGCCGGTTCGACTTCGGCGAGGTGGGCGCTCGCGACACGGCGCAGAATCGTGTAGAGCTGCGCTACGTCCTCACCGGCGAGCGAGTAGTAGACGCGCACGCCGTCGCGGCGCGTCGTGACCAGCCGCGCCTGCTTGAGGACCTGGAGATGTGCCGAGGCGCTCGTCACGCCGAGACCGGCAGCCTCCGCAAGCGCGTCGACCGTCCGCTCGCTCTGCGCGATCAAGTCCAGCAGCTCGAGGCGCTTCGCGCTCCCCAGCGCCTTGCCGACACGGGCGAACTGCTCGAACAGCTCCGCGTTGCGCCGAGAATCGCTCACATCACATCCCTTCGTCCAAAGATCCAAGGAATGACGGTAGCAGCCGCCGGGTCGACTCCTCTCCTCCAGAATTACGGAGGGCGGCGGATGTTCGCGGCGGGGCTGGTGGTCTTCGGACTCGCGTCCGCGGCGGCCGCGTTCGCGCCCAGCTTCGAGGTGCTGGTGGCGATGCGCTTCACGCAGGGCGTCGGGGCGGCGCTGACCGCGCCTGCGGCCGTGGCGGCGCTGCGCGCGCTGTTCTCCGAGCCGGGCGCGTTCGGCAGGGCGATGGCCACGTGGGGCGGCGTGTCCGTGCTCGGCGCGACCGTGGGCACCGTCACGTCGGGCGCGGTCACCACCTGGGTGTCGTGGCGGTGGATGTTCGCCGTTCCCCTCCTCGTCGCGGTCCTCGCCTTGGCCGTGACCCGGCGGCTGTTGCCGGCGGGGCCGATCGAGCCGTCCCGGGCCCGCGCCGGTCTCGACCCCGCGGGCGCTGCTCGCCACGCTGGGCATCTCGGTCGGCAGCTACGGCCTGATCGTCAGCGGTGACCACGCGTGGGCCTCGACCGCCGTGCTCGTCCCGCTCGCCGTCGGCGCCGTGCTGCTCGGCGCGTTCCTCGCGGTCGAGCGCCGCGTCCGCGACCCGCTGCTTCCGCCCGGATTCACCCTAGAGCCGAGCCGCATCGTGGGGCTCGCCGGGATGCTGCTCGCGGCGGCCGGCTCGGCCCTGGTGAGCTTTCTGCTCTTGCTCTACCTCCAGCAGGAACGAGACTGGTCGCCGCTCGCGACGGCGGGCGTTCATACCGTTCGCCGTCGTACTGATCGCGACGAGCCACGCAGCGGGGCCGCTGGTCGGCCGGTTCGGAGCGGGCCGGACCACCGTCGGCCTGGCCGCGCTGATGTCGGTCGCGGCGACGCGAACCGACGTGGTCGTCGGCTACGCGTGGCCCTTCGGCACGGCCGGGGCGGTCTTCGTCGCCGCCGCGCTCGCGGCGACCGCGCTGGTTCGCCGCGTCCCATCCGGGCTGACCGGCCCTCATACAGCCGAAGCCCTCCGACCGTTCGAACCCGGGCTTGAGGGCGATCGCGGCCTGTGACCTTCAGCGATGCGTGGCGTCGTTCTCGCAGCGCTCTGGCGCGATCGCTGGCCGCGGTGTCGTCTACCGCCTGCGAACGACGTACCTCGCGAAGATGCCATCAACTGAGTAGTCGACGTCGTCGATCCGGAAGCCCGAGCGCTCGATCATCGGCTCGAGCAGCCACGTGAAGGTTGAGTGTTCATCCCGGACGTGTTCCTCGAGTTCGGCGCGGGTCCAGTCTGTTTCTATGCCGGTCCCGCCGGTCGCACACCAGCTCTCGATTCGCTCCCCGGCCTCGTCGGGCTGGAAGCTGTAGACGACGTCGCACAGGCGGAGCACCGCTCCCGGCCGCATGAAGTGGCCGAGCCTCACCAACGCCTGGGCCTTCCAGAAATCCGGAAGGTGATGAAGGGCATACCGGGAGTACGCGAAATCGACGAGCGCGCCCGAATGCTCGTACGTGAGAAAGCCGGCGGAGACGCACTCGATGTTCTTGTGGCCTGCAGCCTCTACCTTCTGGCGGAGGAGAGCTTGCATGACTGGCGAGACGTCCGCTGCGACCACACGGGAGCAGATGGGCGCGACCGCGAGCGTGAACTGGCCCGTTCCGGCGCCGAGATCCAGCACGGTCGACCTCGCGTCGAGACCCAAGCCTTGGAGGAGCCGGACGTCGCCGAGCGGATCGCCGTCCTCCTTGGCGTCGTAGCGCGAGACATGACTGGCGTCGAGGTTCTCCCTTCCAGCACTGGCTCGCTCATCGAGCAGCCAACTCACGCTTTGAGGCGCTCGGTCTCCCACCTCATCAGACTGGCACAACTCCATGACTTCATGTTCCTCGAGGGGTGTGTATCGCCGCGCGCTTCGCCGACCCGCTCAGGCGGCTCGCGGCCCCTCAGCACCGCCTGCCGCAGCGTCCAGCAGCAAGCGGCTGATCGGCTCACGGCCTGCCTCTGTACGTCATCTTCACCTCCATGCGCTGAGCCGGCGTGTTCGTGATGCTCTGAATCCCGGCCAGCCGGAAGTCGAAGTCAAGGTAGGGCTCCTCCAGCGCGTCCTGCAGCGCGTCGATGAGATCAACCTCCCCCAAGACCGACGGACTGAACACTTACCGAAAGGAGGAAACGGTAAGCGTTCAGTGCCCGGCGAGGGTTGCCGTGGTGGGTGGCGAAGTTATGGAGCGTGGAGCGCTCGGAGGCCGAGGCGATCTTTGACCAGGGCCGCGAGGTGGTGGTGGCGGTGCTGTTGCGGATGGACGAGCAG
>JBPCNM010000312.1:0-11765 GCA_051001255.1 Solirubrobacteraceae bacterium | reverse complement strand
GCCCGCGAGCATCCCCGACATGGCTCCCCGCCCCGTGGCGAGCGTATGGTGCAACGCCCCGACTTGCTGCAGGCGTTCCGGGACGCGGGCACGACCGGCACTATGGTTGTGCGCAAAAGCGGCCGCGGCCGCACGGTCATCGTCGGTAACCGCCGCAGCCGGCGGCGCTACCTGCCGTCCTCGACGTTCAAGGTGCCGAACTCGCTGATCGCCACCGACACCGGCGTGGCGTCGGGTGCGGCCCAGCCCTACCCGGGGCCCAACCCGAACTACGAGCTCGACGGCGCGCCGCTGCTGCCCGGCGCCTGTGAGGGCGACCTCACGCTGCAGACGGCGTTCACCAACTCGTGCATCCCGATCTACCAGCGCATCGCCCGCGCCGTCGGCGCCGAACGCTACCGCGCGGCCGTGCAGGCGATGCGCTACGGCAACGCCCGCACCGACGGTGCGCCCGTCGACGAGTTCTGGCTGCGTGGCCCCTTCGCGATCTCCGCTCGTGAACAGGTCCGCTTCCTCGAGCGTCTGCGCGTCGGGCGACTGCCCGTCGCGCGCCGAGCGATTCGCGAGGTGCGCGCAATGCTCGTCACCCGGCGCGAGGCCGGCATCACGGTGCGTGGCAAGACGGGCTACGTGTTCTCGACTCCGCAGCGCCTCGGCTGGTGGGTCGGTTCGATCGAGCGGCGCGGCCGCGTCTCGACGTTCGCGCTGAACCTCGACGTCGATCGGCCCCAGGACCTCGCAGCGCGTACGACCGTCGGCGAGCAGATCCTGCGCAGGCTCGGCGCATTCGGCTGACAGACCTCCTCGCAGGGGTCATCCCGTGCCCCCCGGTGCGAGGACGACCACGGCGGCGTCATCGGGCAGTGGGTCCTCGGACGCGCTGACGACGCCTTCTTGGATCGCTCGTGCAGCTGCGGTTGCCGAGCGGCCGTCGGCGCCGCGCACGGCGTCGGCGATTCCGCCGGTGTCGAATGGTCCGTCTGCGGTGCGGCGGCGCGAGATCCCGTCCGTGTAGAGCACGAGCAGGTCGTCGGGAAGCAGCCGGCGCTGGTGGCGGCGGAAGCCGCGCGTGCGATCGACGAGCCCGAGCGGCAGGTCCGGTGGTGTGGCGAGCTCCTCGGTCGTGCCGTCTGCGCCTATGAGCAGCGGCGGGGGGTGGCCGAGATTGATCCAGCTGAAGAGCGAGTAGACGGGATGCCAGCGGGCGATGACGGCCGTGACGAAGAACTCGGGCCCGCCGGCGGTCGAGACGGTCTCGTCCATCGTCTGCGCCGCTTGCTCGAGCGTGGCGTCGTTGCGTCGCGCTGCGCGCAGTGCGGCGAGAGCGACGCTGCTGAGCCCGGCCGCCCTCGGTCCCCTTCCCGCGCCGTCGGCGATGGCGATCCACGCCCCGTCTCGGTTCTCGACGTAGTCGAACCAGTCGCCGCCGACCTCGTAGCTCGGCAGCACGCTGCCCGCAAGCTCGCCGCTGCCCATGCGAACGATGCGCGGTGGCAGCAGGCTCTGCTGGATCTCCGCGGCCGGGTTCATGTCCTTGCGGCGTCGGGCGGCGTCGAAGACGTCGGTGTAGCCGCCGGCGAGCTCCATCGCCGCGGCGCCCAGGCGGGCCACTTCGCGCAAGCCGGCTTCCGATCCGCGACGGGCGAGCAGCACGCCGACGGCGCGGCCGCGCAGCCACATCGGCGCCATCACGACGCCAGGGAGCTCCTGGGCCAGCTGCGCGGTCAGGTCGGGCAATCCGTCCTGCGCGAGCTCCGGCCCCAGCGCGAGCGGGGCCTGCAGCCGTGCTGGGAACTCCTCTGTGCCGGCCAGGCGCAGCAGGTGCGATCCGTCGATGTCGAGCACATAGAGAGCGACGGGGCCGCCCGCGATCCGCATCGCCTCCGCGATGAGCTGCTCGGGAAGCAGCGGCGGAGGGACCTCGTCGAGCACGCGCACGATGTCGAGCAGCGGTACGGCGGTGGCGCCCAGAGCCCCGGCCGGGCGCAGATGTGCCTGCTCGAAGCGCTTCTCTTCGCTCACGTCGGTGAAGACCGCGACGAAGCCGTAGAGCTCCGCGCTCGGCGAGCGGCGCAGCGCCCGCACGTCGATCGAGAACCAGCAGAGTCCGCCGTCATCGGAGTGGTGGCCCCTGATGCCCTGCTGCGCCTCGCCGCCGGCGAGGGCGGCGCTGACCGGGTGACTCTCGGGCGGAGCTGCCGAGCCGTCCTCGAAGAGCCCGCCGCTGCGGAGGCTTGCGCGCCGGCCCGGCTCGGCATCCTCGAGGGCGACGCGCCCGCCCGGGTTGGACGCGACGACGGTGCCCGTCGCGTCGACGAGCAGCAGTCCCCGGTCGAGCGGATCGGTGATCGCGCCGAACAGCCGCTCGACGGTCAGACGGCCATCATCGGGCGCGTTCCAGCCGGCGCGCAGGAGCGTCTCGACGAAGTGGGCACTCGCGGCCGCGAGCCATGGGCCGCCGGGGGTCGGAGCCAGGCCGGCCGCTCGCGCGAGCCGCTCGGCCAGCGGTCCCAGGGCGTCGCCGGCGCCGGCAACCGACTCGTCGGAGGGCGGCGCGACCGGCACGTCGAGGGGAAGCTCAGCCCCGAGCTCCACGACCGCCGCCACGACGCTCCTCAGCTCGGCGAGCGCCGGCCTCTGCGCGGTCGCTGCGTGCTGGATCGCGCTCGCGGCACGGGCCAGCGTCTCGTGTTGGACCGCGCGCTGGAGCTCGACCGGATTGGCGAAGTGGCGATACAGCGTCGAGCGGCTCACGTTCGCGGCCGCGGCGACGGCTTGCATCGTGAGCGGCTGCCGCCGTCGGAGCAGCTGAGCCGTGGCTGCGATGACCACCGCGCGATTGCGCCTAGCCACGGCTCGACGGCCCCTCGCTCGGGGCGGCTGGTCTCCGGTCACGCGTTCGTCGCTCATCGTGGTGTCGCCGTCGGCGCTGCGCCCATCTGCTCCGCCACCACCGTACCGTGTATCGGGACACTTCGGCCGCGACCCGTACGACCAGTGTCCCGCTACGCGCGCCCAGTGTCCCAAACCGCGTTTTTCGGCCCGGGCGCCGGGTAGCGATAAGAGCAGCGAGCCGGTACCTACGACCCGGGAGAACGGGACATCATGGCCACCATCCAGAAGGATCGGATCCTGCAGCTGCGCGGCGAGGATCTCTGCGACCGCGACGGAGACAAGATCGGCTCCGTCGAGGAGATCTACCTCGACGCCGACACCGGCGCACCCGAGTGGGCGCTGGTCAAGACCGGCCGCTTCGGAGGCAAGGGCACGTTCGTGCCGCTGCGCGACGCCGGCGAGGCCGACGGCACGCTGCGCGTCCCCTTCGACAAGGCGACCGTCAAGGACGCGCCGACGATGGAGCCCGACGGGCAGCTCTCCCGGCGCGAAGAGGCCGAGCTGTACCGCCACTACGGCATGGAGTACTCGGAGACGGGCCCGACCGAGGGCGGCGCGCACGGCCGACCCTCCGGCGACGCCGATGCCGAGGACACCACGGGCCGCGACGTGTCGGGCCCCACGACCGACAAGGCGATGACGCGCTCCGAGGAGGAGCTGACGGTCGGCAAGGCCGAGCGTGAGACGGGCCGTGCGCGCCTGCGCAAGCACGTCGTGACCGACGAGGTCACCAAGACGGTGCCCGTCAAGCGCGAGGAGATCCGCGTCGAGCGCGAGCCGATCACGGACGCCAACGTCGGCGACGCCACGAAGGCCCTGAGCTCTCCGAGGACGAGCATGAGGTCGTGCTCCACGAGGAAGAGGTCGTCGCGGAGAAGCGCGTCGTCCCGAAGGAGCGGGTCCGCCTGGACAAGGACGTCGAGGTCGAGGAGCGGACCGTGTCGGAGGAAGTCCGGCGCGAGGAGATCGACGTCACGACGCCGGCTCGTCCACCGGACGCGACCGCGCCTGAAAGCCGGCGGCGCATGACGAACCGATCGAAGTCCGCCACCGACGAGGTACCGACATGACCGACGCATCCAGCGGCGATACCGGCGAGAAGCGCTCGGCGCGCCGCCCGGAGGGACCCTCCCACCCGCGCAAGGGGTCGCTCGGTCAGACGCTCAAGCGCACGGCCGCGGAGTTCAAGGAGGATGAGCTCACCGATCGTGCCGCGGCGCTCACCTACTACGGCGTCCTGTCGATCTTCCCTGCCCTGATCGCGCTCGTGTCGATCGTCGGCCTGGTCGGCGACCCCGCGACGGTCACCAAGGCGCTCACCGACGTCGTCAGCTCGATCGGGCCGGCTTCGGCGGTCGACACGTTCAAAGGGCCGATCGAGGGCATCACGAGGAGCAGCGGCGCCGCGGGGATCCTGCTCGTCGTCGGCATCGCTTCCGCGTTGTGGACCGCTTTGGGCTATGTCGGCGCGTTCATGCGCGCCGCCAACGTGATCTACGAGGTCGAGGAGGGCCGCTCGTTCGTCAAGCTGCGCCCGCTGCAGATGCTCGTGACGCTCGTGCTCGTGCTCCTGCTCGCGATGGTCCTCATCGCGCTCGTGCTGACCGGCCCGCTCGCGGAGGCGGTCGGGTCCGCGATCGGCCTCGGCTCGACGGCGGTGACGGTCTGGGACATCGCCAAGTGGCCCGTGCTGCTCGCCGTCGTGGTGCTCATGATCACACTGCTCTACTACGCGTCTCCCAACGCCAAGCTGCGCGGCGTCAAGTCGATCGTCCCGGGCAGCGTGCTCGCGATCGTGGTCTGGCTGATCGCCTCGGCCGCGTTTGCGTTCTACGTCGCGAACTTCGGCTCCTACAACAAGACCTACGGCGCGCTCGGCGGTGTCGTGATCTTCCTGGTCTGGCTCTGGCTCACCAACGTGGCGATCCTGCTGGGCGCCGAGCTCAACGCCGAGCGCGAACGGTCGCGTCAACTCGAGGAGGGCACGCCCGGCGCGGAACGCGAGCTGCAGCTCGACGAACGGTCGGCTCCCAAGGAAGGCAAGCGCGCCCGCACCGCGTGACGGGCGCGCCGAGGGGGAGATCCCGCACATGGCACATGAATGGCCGGCCCGATCACTGAGCGACCGCCAGCAGGAGCGGTTGCTGTTCGAGCGCTACCGGGCCACGGGCGATGCGGCCACCAGGGAGCTGATCGTCAAGCGCAATCTCGCCCTCGCGTCGAGCGTCGCGTCCCGGTACAACCGCACCAGCGTCCCCCACGACGACCGCATGCAAGTGGCCTGCGTCGCCCTCCTCAAGGCGATCGACCGATTCGACCCCGACCGTGGCGTGGCGTTCAGCTCCTTTGCCATCCCGACGATGGTCGGCGAGCTGCAGCGCTACTTCCGCGACTACACCTGGATGGTCCGTCCGCGCAGGGAGCTGCAAGAGCGCGTGCTGCGGCTTGAACGCACCACCGAAGCGCTGAGCGGCGAACTGGGGCGCGCACCGACCGGCCCGGAGCTGGCGCGCGCCACCGGCCTCTCGCTGGAAGAAGTCCTCGAGACCCTTCAAGCCACACACGCGCGTGGCAGCGCGTCGCTCGACCAGCCCGCAGGGCTCGACCAGGATGAGACCCTTGCCGCGACCATCGGGGAAGAGGACGCTCAGTACCGGCAGGTCGAGAATGCCATCCTCGCGGAGGACCTTCTCTCCGAGCTCATGCCACGTGAGCAGCAGATGCTCCGCTTGCGATTCGAGCGCGACCTGACCCAGTCAGAGATCGGAGCCCTCGTCGGCTGCTCGCAGATGCAGGTGTGCCGGACCATCCGCGCCGCGCTCGATCAACTTTCCGCCTCGGCCGCAGCGGAACGATTCCAGCTGCTCGCCGCCGTGTGAGTCAAGCGCGGGGATCGCGTAGAGGGAAGACTCATGGCTGCTCGCCGGCGTTGGGGTCGGCGGCGATGACGCGGACCTCGACGAGCGCTCCCTCGGTGATCAGCTGCGAAACGCCGATCGCCGACCACGCCGGGTACGGCGGCGCGATGTGGCGGTCCTTGGCCGCGACGAACTCGGCGAGGTGCTCGCGCAGGTCGACGTGGTACGTGGTCATCTCGAGGACGTCGCTCATGGACGCGCCGGCGGCCTCGAGGCACAGCCGCACGTGCACGAAGGCTTGTTCGAACTGCTCGGCAGGGCCGCGGGCGACCTGTCCATCTCCCCCGGTCCCGGTGACGCCGGACAGCAGCAGCAGTCCGTGACTTCGCACCACGTGCGAGAAGTGCCATCGGTCTCCGGATGCCCTGAGTGCGGGCGCGAGAATGTGATCCATGGGCCGATGGTTTACCACCGACCCGGTTCGTCGGACATCGACGTCATCGCCGCAACCACCGCCGGCACCGACCAAGGCGTCCGGAACCCGCGAGAGAGGAAGCCGACATGGCATATACGGTTGCCGCCACGTGGATCGCGAAGGCGGGCGAGGAGGACGCGGTCGCCGCCGCGCTGGGCCGGCTCGTGGAGCCTTCGCGCGCCGAGCCGGGCATGCTCGTCTACATCGTCCACCGCGACCCGGAGAACCCGCGCACGTTCTTCATCTACGAGCAGTACGCCGACGAGGCGGCCTACGCGGCGCACACGGAGAGCGATCACTTCAAGCGCGACGGCTTCGGCGACGCGATCCCGCGCCTCCAGGAGCGCGGACGCGAGTTCTACGAGCCGATGGACTGATCTGAGCGCTGCCGCGAGCGAGCCGCCTGCGGCTCGCTCGACTCTGCTACTCGAACACGAGGGTGCGAAGGCCCACATGGCCCTCCTCGTCGACCACGTAGTGCGCGTGGCCGCCGGCGTCGACGGCGACGCCCTCGACGCGCCGCAGCTCCCCGAAGTCGTGGACGCGTTCGCTGGTCACCTGGCCGCCCCCGGCAGTGAGCGGAAGCTCGAAGCGGATGTGCTGCGAGTGGGCGTTGCCGCCCTGCGGGTGGTCGTCGAGCACCGTGGCCGACTTGCCCGCCGCGTCGAGGTCTCCGACGATCGCGTCGAAGCGGTCGCCGCCGCGGGTGTCCAGTCCACGCAGGCCCGCCGGGGCGTCGGCGTCGCCGGCGTCCCCGAGCACCCAGACGTTGCCGCAGCGCGGCGCCGCGTCGGGGTCGGCGAACAGCTGCTCGAGATCGTGGACCTCGACCAGCAACGGGTGCCCATCGGCGGTCACCGGGTAGCGCAGGCCAAGCAGCAGCCGCCCGTCGGCGCGGAACTCCGCCGCCTCGACATTGATCGGCTGGTCGGCGGAACCGACGCGGCCGGCCCAGCGCTTGTTCTCGGCGGCGCCGTGCGCGATGGTCGCGTCGACGTAGGCCGCCCGCGAGCGGGGACCCAGCGGGAGCAGCTGCACGGCGGCGCGCGTGAGCGCGTCGTTGACCGCGCGGTGCAAACCGAAGCGCAAGCGGGAGAGCTCCATCGGCACGCGCTGCCCGCCGGGCGCGCCGGCCAGGTCCTCCTCGCGCACCCGCGCGATCCACGAGCGCCGAGCGGTCAGCGGCCCCGCCTTCTCGCCGAACTGCGAGCCGAGGACGTAGACGTGGCCGTCATGCACGGCGCACGCCTCGGCGTCCTCCGTGCGGCCGCCGTCCCCACCCGGATCCGCATGCACCCGCACCGCCTCCCAGCCGTGATCGAGCGGCTCGCCCGCGCCGTGAACCAGCAGCGCAAGGCAGTCCTCGGCGGCCGCCTCGTCGAGAACCGTGACGAAGGCGCGGTCCCAGCCGAAGCGAGCGCGCGTGTCGTCATCGAATACGCGCGCGAGGTCGGACGCCTCGTTGGGTTCCAGATGCAGGTCGGTCGAGTGCACGGCCAGACCGTACCCGCCCGGCCCACCCGCCTCAACCGTGGGTACCGCGCCATCACTCGGCGCCGAGGGCAGCTCCGCCTTCCCTCAAGCGCCGAGGGCCTCGCCCGTCTCCGCGCGGTCGCGCCGGATCGGACCCGAGCCGGCCCGCAGCGAGTGCCCTTCGCGGCCGGTGCGGCGCGCGATGATCTCGGCGAGGATGGCGACGGCCGTCTCCTCCACGGTCGACGAGCCGATGTCCAACCCGCAGGGCGCGTACAGCCGCTCGAGCTCTGCCTCCGCGACGCCGGCCTCGCGCAGGCGCGCGTTGCGGTCGGTCGTCGTGCGGCGGCTGCCGAGCGCGCCGACGTAGCCGGCGCCGGTGCCCAGCGCGGCCTGGACCGCGGGCACGTCGAGCTTCGGGTCGTGGGTGAAGACGAGCACGGCGTCGCGCGGCCCCAGCGGCATCCCCGCGAGCGCGTCCTGCGGCCAGGCGGCCACCGTGGCGGCGGAGGCGGAGAAGCGCGGCGAGGCCAGGAACGCGCGCCGCGGGTCGGCGATCGTCACCCGGTAGCCGAGCCCCTTCGCGAGCGGCGCGAGCGCCGACGCGAAGTCGATCGCCCCGAAGATGACCATCCGCGGCGGCTCGGCGAACGCCGCCACGTGCACGCGCAGCCCGCTGCCCAGCGACGCGCCGTCGGCGCCGTAGGCGCGCACCGTCGAGCGGCCCTGGACCGTGAGCCCGCGTGCCTCCTGTCCGACGTTGTCGTCCAGCAGCTCGGAGCCGAGCGTGCCCACGGTCGTGTCGGCGTCGGCGTATAGCTTGCTGCCGGCGTGCTCGCCGTCGATCACGGTCGCCACGGCCGCCGGGCGCTCCTCGCGGATCGCCGCCAGGCCGGCGAGCGCGGCCGCGCGCGCGTCGTCGGTGATCTCGTGGATCAGGATGTGCACGGTGCCGCCGCACATCAGTCCGACCGTGCCGGCCAGCTCGTCGGAGATCCCGTACGTCGCAAGCCGCGGCGGGCGGCGCTGCGCGATCATCTCCAGCGCCTCCTGCGCGACCGCGCTCTCGACGCAGCCGCCCGTGACCGAGCCCTCGATCGTGCCGTGCTCGTCGACGTAGACGCTGGCGCCGACGTCGAGCGGCGCCGAGCCGTCGACCCCGACCAGCGTCCCGGCGACCACGCGCCGGCCCTCGCGCAGCCACGCCGTCACGGTCGCCGCCGTCTGCTGGACCGGCCGGAGCATCAGCGCGCACTCTAGATGAGTGATTCCGAATCATCCGTGCTCTCGGAACGCGGCTGACCAAGCCGGTCGACGCACGAGGGCGAAGCCCATAGTGGGTTATGGGAGAGCCCTCGGGTGGCGATCCGGCGCCGTGTCAGACGCGTCACCCGAGAGCGCGGGAATTCGGAATCCACTCATCTAGTCGCGCCGCCGATCTCCTCGGCGGTGGTCTCCAGATGCACGGGCACGTCGAACGAGTCGAGCGTCTGCTCGCGATGCCTGTCCACGAGGTCGCGGGCGAGGATCCGCGGGTGCCCGGGCACGTCCTAGATCCATTTCTCGTGATACAGCGCCGTGAGCTGCCCGCCGAGGTCGGGCAGCGAGTCGACGATCCGCGTGGACACCTCACGCATACCGGCCCAGAACGCCGCCGACAGTCCGACCGGGCCGCCGCCGACGATCGTGATGTCGCGCACCTGGTCGAAGTCGCGCGCCAGGTCGGCGGTCATGGCGGAGCCGTCATGATCGGTAGTGGTCGATCGCCTCGTCGCGATAGGCTGCCCACTCGTCGGGGACGTCGTCGTCGGGATAGATCGCGTCGACCGGGCAGGCCTCGAGGCATGCGTTGCAGTCGATGCATTCCTCGGGGTGGATGAACAGGTGTGACGCGTCGGCGAATCCGGGCTCGTCGACGGTCGGATGGATGCAGTCGACGGGGCAGACCTCGACGCACGAGTTGTCCTTGGTCCCGATGCACGGCTCGGTGATCACGTAGGTCATCTGCGGCTGCTCACGCTCAAGATCAGCTGGTGAAACCCGCGCGCGTGAGATCGACGTGGCTTGTGGCCGTGACCTCGACGTTGGCCAGGCGCGGCGTCGTCGCCGTCAGGAAGAAGTAGAAATAGGTGAACATGACCGGCGTCTCGTCGATCAGCAGCTCCTCGATCCGCTTGGCGATCCCTCGTTGCGTCTGCAGGTCGAGCGCCGCGGTGTACTCGGCGACGAGCTTGTCGTAGGTGGGGTTCTTGAAGTGGGCGGCGTTCCAGCTCCCGTCGCTGCGCAGCGGGGCGCCGAGGAAGACGTTGGGCACGCCGCGCTGGCTGTAGTCGGTGATGCCCATGGTGGAGTCCAGCCACGGCGAGTTGCCGAACACGGCGTCGCCGTAGTAGCTGGCCGAGTCGGTGATGTTGAGCTTGATGTCGATGCCGGCGAGCTTGGCGTCGTTCTGGATGAGCTGCGCGTAGTCGGGGATCTCCAAGCCGTCCCAGGTGCGCAGCTCGACCGAGAAGCCGTCGGGCTTGCCCGCGTTGGCGAGCAGCTGCTTGGCCCGCGCGACGTCCTGCTTGCGCTGGGCGAGGGAATCGTCGGCTGACTGGTAGACGGGCGCGAACGGGTGGTCGTTGCCGATGTCGGCCTTCTTCTCGAACAGGCCGTCGACGATGCCGGCGCGGTTGACCAGCAGCGCCATCGCCTGGCGCACCCGCTTGTCCCGAAAGGGCTCCTTGTCGGTGCGCATGTGCACCTGGCGGTGGGCCGCGGAGCGCAGCTCGATGACCTTGACGTTCGGGTCGTTGAGCAGCGACTTACCGCCCGAGGCCGAGAACGCGGCGACCATGTCGACCTCGCCGCCTTGTAGTCCGAGGACCGAGGCCTGTTCCTTGGTGTAAAAGTGCAGCTCGGTGCGATCGGCGTTGGGCTGGCGGGCCTTGTCCCAGTAGTCGGGATTCTTGACGTAGCTCACGCCCACGTCGGGGGTGTACTTCTCGAGCTTCCAGGGCCCGGTCCCGATGAACGTCTTGTCCCAGTTGCCCTCGTAGCTGCGAGGCAGGATGATCGCGTTGTAGTTGTCCGAGGAGGTGATGTACGGAAAGTTGCCGTTCGGCGCCTCGAGCTCGAACCGGACCGTCCCATCGTCGACGGCGGTGGCGCCGCCCTTTGCGAGGATGCCGGCGAGGGTCGAAAGCGCGTTGGAGCTGTTCTTCGGGTCCGCGAGCCGGTCATAGGTTTCGACGACGTCCTGCGCGATCATCGGGGTGCCGTCGTGAAACGTCACGCCCCGGCGGAGCTTGAACGTCCACACCGATCCGTCCCGGTTGGGCGTCCAGCTCTCGGCCAAGCGTGGCTGGAGCTTGAGGTCGCGATCTGACCAGGCCAGGAACTCGCCCGTCTGCCCGAGCACGGCGAGGCCGCCGTCGTTGTTGACGCTGACCGGGTCCAGCGCCCCCGCCGGGGAGTTGATGGCGGCCTTCACGACGCCGCCTGGCTTGACCTTCGACTTCAGTCCCTTACCGCCGACCACCGGGGCGGTGTCGCGGCTTCCCCCGCGGCCGCACGCCGACGCCAAGAGGCTCAGGGCCGTCGCGGACATGCCCATCACCGCGCCGCGGCGGACGAACTCGCGGCGGTCGATGTATCCGGTCCGGTACTCGTCGATCAGGTGGTTCTCGACCTCGCTGCTGCGCCGGCGGATCGCGTCCACGGTGCGCTGGGTCTCATCTCTCATCGCCAGCTCCCTTCTTCGTCGGTGCCCGGTCCAGGTTCATTGCGAGCCTTGACGTCAGCTGCACTGGGCGTCGACGCGGGTCAGCGCCGCGGAGAGGCCGGTGACGAGTTCGTCGACGTCTTGGTCGGAGAAGATCAGCGGGGGGGCGAGCAGCAGGACGTTGGTGGCGGCGCCGATGTGCACCGCGTGCGTGTCGAAGAGCTCGTCGCAGGCCCAGCGTGCGGCGTCCACGGCGCGGCCGCGGGAGTCGCGGAACGGACCACCCGGCGCGAAGGGCGCCTTGGTGGCGCGGTCCTGGACGAGCTCGATGCCCCACATGGCGCCGATGCCGCGCACG
>JBPCNM010000311.1:0-8723 GCA_051001255.1 Solirubrobacteraceae bacterium | reverse complement strand
GGACAGGTCCTTGAGCGGCGCGAGCGTCATGTAGGTGCGTATCTCGGGCGTCTTCACATGACGCGAGATCGTGACGCTGTCCGCCGTTGGGAATTCCGCGATGACCGTCTGCGTTCCGATCGGCTGGACCGCGCGGCCAGGGAGGAACGCGGTGATCTCCGGGGCGGTGACGATGATCACTGGCAGGAACATGAGCGTAAAGAGGATGCCGATCCCGGCGGCTGCGGAGCGTGAGCATTCCGAAGGCCAGGCCGAGCACGCTGACTCCGCCGAAGGTCATCACCGTCCCAAGGAGGGCGCGAACCACCTCGCGGTCGGTCACCGCTCCAGCCGCAGTGCGCTGTACTCACCCGACGCCGCCAGGACCCCCGTGATGCCGACGAGGAGCTCGACGAGCAGCAGCCCGGTGAGGGCGGCGTTGCCCGCGTCGGCGTCCTGCGATCCCGGGAGCGTGAGGTGGACCGCGGCCACGAGGACCATCGCGAGGGCGATCGCCAGGTAGCTGACGACGGTGGAGCGCAGGGTCGCGAGCTTGAGCCACTCCGAGCGAACGACCCGGTTCAGCGTCACGGCGCTCACGACGTCACCTGCCCGGCATCGAATTCGACGGCATTGCGGGTCAGCGCCATGAACGCCTCCTCCAGCGAGGCGCGCTGTGGGGTCATCTCGTACACGGTCATGCCGTGCCGGCACGCCAGGTCGCCGATCTGTTCGGTGGTCATGCCCTGCACCTCGAGCAGATCGGCCTGCGGGACCGTGATGACGACGTCGGGCGCGGTCAGCAGCTCGCGCAGGCGGCCTGCGTCAGGGGTGCGCACGTGAACGGCCTCGCGCGCCGCTGCGCGAGTGAACTCAGCAACGGAGACGTCGGCGATGAGGCGCCCACGCCCGATCACCGATCAGATGCTCGGCGGTCACCGCCATCTCGCTCATCATGCGGTGGGAGACGAACACCGTCCTGCCTTCTTCGGCGAGGCCGCGCAACAGCTCGCGGATCCAGCGCACCCCGTCGGGATCCAAGCCGTTGACGGGTTCATCGAGCAGCACGACCGCCGGGTCGCCCAGGAGCGCTGCCGCGATCCCGAGACGTTGGCCCATGCCGAGCGAGAAGCCACCGGCGCGACGACCGGCCACGTCGCGCAGACCGACCATCTCCACGACCTCGGCGACGCGCCGACGCCCGATGCCGTGGGTGGCGGCGAGCGCGCGCAAGTGCGCCGTGGCCGTGCGGCCGGGATGCACCCCACCCGCCTCCAAGAGCGCACCGACCTGCGTCAAGGGATCGTTGTACGGTTTGCCGTTGACAAGCGCCCGACCCGTCGTCGGCGCGTCGAGTCCGACGACCATGCGCATCGTCGTGGACTTGCCGGAGCCGTTGGGCCCGAGGAAGCCGGTGGCCCCGGGATGGACGGTGAAGCTCAGGTCGTCAACCGCCAATCGGTCGCCGTAGCGCTTGCTCACCGAGTCGATGGTGATCATGCCGGGTGAAGCTACGTGCGTCTTGACCGCGCATCGACGGCCGCGGGGACCATCTTTGCCCGCCGCTCCGTCATCCCGACGGCGGACCACCTACGCCGCACGGCTGACGCTGCTAGTCCACGCGACCGCTGCCTTCGCTCGCCGGCGCGGCGAGCTGCGGCTGCGGCCACCAGCGCTCCAGGCCGAGATCGCCCGCTACGGCGGCGGCCGCGAGATACCCGCCGGCGAGCGTGCCGGGGACGCCGGGATGCGTGCCGCCGCCACCGAGATACACACCCGGGATCGGCGTGCGCCCGTCCGCGCAACCTCCGGCCGGCCGCCGCGTGAAGGTCTGCTCGGGAAGAAGCGACCCCTGGCGGACGGAGCCGCGCCGGGTCGTTCCGAAGCGGCGCTCGAGATCCCGTGGGCTGTCGGCGAACTCGAACAGGAGGTTCGCCTGCTCGAGTCCGGTCGTCTCCTCGCCGACCAGGGCCCAGCATGCCCGCCGGTAGCCGACACGAGCGCGATCCCAGCCGCGAGCGGGATGCTCGTACGGGGCGATCGTCTCGTAGCGCAGGGTGTGGAGCGGACCGTACGGGCCCGGCGACGCCTGGAGCGGATCGTGGACGCTGACGGTCGTCAGGTGTCCTGCCGGGCGCGACGGCAGCCGGCCGGCCGCAGCGTCCTCGAAGTGGGTCGCGACATCGGCGACGCTGCCGAAGCCCACGATGCGGACGACGGCATCGCCGGCATCGCGCACGGGCGTGGGCGGGGTCCCCTTGATGCCGAAGTGCGCGACGAACGACCCGGCCGCATCGACACGCCACGCGTCCACCGCCGCGCGCAACGGCGCATCTGCCTGCTGGGCGAAGAGATGCCCGAACGTGGTGATCGGGTCGAGCGTGGAGATCAGCTTGCGGGCGTAGAAGCTTCGCCCATCCGCGAGCCGGACCTCGACGCCGGCGTCGGTGGCGTCCGCCGCGACGACACGTGCCGAGACGAGGCAGCGCGCGCCGGCGCGGCAGGCGACGCGGAACAAGCCGTTCGCAAGCCCCTTGCTGCCGCCGGCGACGAGAGTCGGCGAGAACAGCCGGGCGACGGTGTAGCCGCCCACGACGCCCAGCGGCTCGTCCGGTTCGAAGAACCCGGCGAGGCCGCACGCGTAGCGCAGCATGAGCGCCCCCGGCTCGCTTGCCGCGGCTCGCGACAATGTCGTCGGCGTGGCCGCCGCCAGGGCGCTCAGGCCGTCGCTGGAGTCGTTGCCCGGCTGCGTCGCGGCTTCCGCGCGGGTCGCCGGCTCATAGAGCAGCGGCGCGACCGCCCGCGACGCGTCACCGAACAGCGATTCGACCTTGCTGCCCAGCCCACGCCCGCCACGCTCGACGACGTGCGACTCACCGTCGAGCATCACCGCGAACGCGAGCTCGGGCTCGACGAACGCGACGGCGTGGTCGGCCAGCCCGAGATCGCGGTACGGAGGCAGCTGCGCCCCCAACGGCAGCAGGAACTGCGCCTGGTTGTACACGAACGGCGTGGAGTAATCGTCGGACGCCAACGTGCCGCCGCGCTCGAAGCGCTGCTCGAGGACGACCACGCGCGCGCCCGCGCGCGCGAGATACGCAGCGGCGGTGAGGCCGTTCGGGCCTGCGCCGACGATCGCCACGTCGTAGACGGGATCGGACATGCCGGCCTCCTAGCGCCTCCGCGCGGTGAACTGCTCGCGGTCGATCTCGAGCGGCGCGAGCATGCGATCGACGTTGCGTGCGTACCACTCGTAGGGCCGCGCCTTCCACCAGCTCTGGTCGCGCACTCCGGCGTCCTCGGCGACCACGTTCGCCGCGTTGTATCCCGCCGCCATCCAGCTGAGGCCGACGGGCCAGACGCCGTTGGACATGTAGAGGCCACCGACCGGCATGCGATATGGCATGCGGTCCAAGATCCATTGGTCCTCCGAGAAGTCTCCGCCCACGACCTGGCCGAACTTCGCCGCGCGGTTGAGCCGCCAGTTGTCGAGCGGAGTCCACTCGTACTGGTCGAGCACCATGGCCTCCCAGCCGGGAACGAGCTCGGCCATCACCTCGTTGCGCGCCGCGAGGAGCTCATGGCGGATCGGACCATCCCACGCCTCCGGCCCGCCAAGGCCGTGCAGCGGGTACGGGAAGCATTCCTCTGCGCGCAGGACGTTGTGGCCCTCAGGGGACACGCTGGTCGGATCCGCGGGCGCATAGTAGGTGAACTCGAGCAGCTGTCCCGACGCCTTCCACGTGTCGTTGCCCAGCATGTCGACCAGGTACTGCTTGGTGCCCGCCCACGAATCGAACGCGCGATACAGCAGGATCGCCTCGTTGACGAGAGGGTCGAAGCTCGCCGACGCCCAGTCGATCCGCCGCTCGAGCAGCCAGGACGTCACGTGCGACCCGCGCAGCCCCATCTTCCAGTGACGCATCTTCGCCCCGAGGCGGGCGTCCAGCGTGCTGATCGTGGAGTCACCGACGAGGCGCAGCGTCTCCGGGACACCCGCGTTGGAGATCACACCGATGCGCGCGTCGAGCTGCGCGCCGGGATGCAGCGACCGGTCAGACAGCACCACGCCGGTCGCCCGTCCGGCCTCGACGACGATGCGGTCGACGGTGCAGTTCGTCCAGATCGTCCCGCCGTGCTCGAGGAAGCACTGCGTCAGCGCGTCGACCTGCGCCTCGTTGCCGCCGAGCCCGATGCCCGTCGTGTAGTACAGCGCGAAGGCCACGCCGTACGCGCCCTGGCCGCGTGCGAACGGCGCGCCGTGCTCCCAGAACGCCACGGGCGTCATCAGGATCTGGCGGCAGGCGTCCGACTCGAACGTGCGCTCACACAGCTCGGGGCCGGTCATCTCCGACATCTCGTCGACGGGGTAGCCCATCGCGTACGCGCAGATCTCGAAGACGCGCTCGAGCTTGCCCGGGTCCGGATGCGGCGTGAACGACGACAGCTCGTTGAACTCGATCATGGTCTCGTGAACGCGCTCCTGGATCCCCAGCATGCGCTCGCCGTCGTGCGCGGAGTGCTTCGCGAAGTTCTCCGCCGTCCGCTCGGGGTCCTGGCAGATCAGGCAGTTCGTGCCGTCGCGATATGTCGTTCCGAGGATCACCGGGCTGACGCGGAACTGGAAGCCGTACCGCTCGAGCTCGAGGTCGTCGATCACCGGCGAGTTGCCGGCGAACGACACGCCGACGTGCGGGCTGTCGAGCGTCTGCGGCCAGGTCTCGTGCGTGCAGCAGAACGTGCCGAGCTCGCTGTTGGCTTCGACGATCAGCACGTCGAGCCCGGCCTTCTGAAGATAGGCGGCGGCGGGAAGGCCGCCCGAGAGGCCGCCGCCGATGACGATCAGGTCATGCATGGGAAGGCTGCCTCCGCTGCGCCTCGCGGACACGTTCGTGCGGCCGATTGATGAGCACGTACAGCGTCCCGACGAGCACGAGCACCGCTGAGACGAGCACGACGGCCCAGACCTGCCAGAACGGCGCGCCGGGCGGCGCGAGCGACGCGCGCGGCCACGCCATGTTCACCGCCTCGAAGATCAGCCAGAGCACCGCGAGCACGTTGATCGGCAGTCCCCACCGGCCGAGGCGGAAGCTGCCGCCGGGCGTCCACCGGCCGGCCAGCCGTGCGACCAGCGCAGCGGAGCACACCAGGCAGAACGTGATGTAGTAGCCGCCGGTCCCGAACGTGATCAGCGTCCCGACCGCCGCGGTGTCGAGGCCGAGGAGCAGTCCGGCGCTCGCTGCCACCGCCACGAACGCGAGCGCTCCGAGCGGGACCTGGTTCGGTGCCACCCGGCGCATGATGTCCGAGCCGGGCAGCATCCGGTCGCGGCTCAGCGAGAACAGCACGCGCGTGGCGGTCGCCTGGATCGCGATCACGCAAGCCAGGAAGGCGACGAACGCGACGAGCTCGAAGGGGGTCTCGACCCATCCCCCGAAGGCGCCGACGACGGCCGGCGTCACCGGATCGAGCACTGCGCCCGAGATCACGGAGCTCGTGTCCCGGCTGGCGAGGCCGATCGCGACGGAGTTGAGGATGATGACCGCGCCGACCGAGCTGAGTGAGAACAGGATCGCCCGCGGGACGCTGCGGCGCGCCCCCTTGACCTCCTCCGACACCGCGCCGCATGCGTCGAATCCGATGAACGCCCATCCCGACACGGCAAGAGCGGCGAGGAAGCCGACGAACCACGACCCGCCGATGTTCCGCTCGGCGCCAAGGCCTTCCCAGAGGAACGAGATCGGGTGCTCGCGGAAGAAGAGGAGCAGCAGGATGCCGATCAGCACGCTCGCGACGAGCTCGGCGGCGATCCCGACGTTGACCACGTACTTGAGCGGGTTGAGACCGACCGCGTTCACCAACGTGGCGAGCGCGAGGACGCCGAATGCCCAGAGCACCTGCTGATTCGCCGAAGGGGTGACGTCGAACAGCGCGGCAAGCCAGACCGAGCCGAAGTAGGAGACGGCGGTGACCGTGAAGGTGACGGTCCACGCGTACGCCCAGCCGGCGAACCACGCATACCGGGGCCCGGTCAGGCGCCGTGTCCACTGATAGATGCCGCCGGCGAGCGGGAACTCCGAGGCCAGCTCCGCGAACACCGACGCGACCAGCAGCTGGCCGGCCAGGACGATCGGCAGTGCCCACACCCAGGCCGGGCCGGCGGCGAACGTCGCGAGGCCGATGATGGCGTAGAGCCCGACCACCGGCGAGATATACGCGAACCCGATCGCGAAGTTGCTCCAGAACGAGAGCCCGCGCTTGAGCTCCTGCTCATAGCCCAGCGACTCGAGCACCTCCTCGTCGGTCCTGGGGCGAACGCCGGTCGTCGCCGCGGCGCTCACAGCAGCACCCGGCGTCGCGTCGCGGCGGTCTGCCGCGCCAGCGTGACTAGGGTCAGCATCTCGAAGATGACGTTGGCGGCGAACAGCGCCGTCACCTGCCCTGGGCCGTCGTACGGCGGGGAGACCTCGACGACGTCGAAGCCGACGAGCGGGAGATCCGAGAGCGCCCGCAGGCAGCTCAGCGCTTGGAAGCTGGTCGGACCGCCGACCTCCGGCGTGCCGGTGCCGGGACAGAAGGCCGCATCGACGAAGTCGACGTCGATCGAGAGGAACGCCGGTCGACCGGCAAAGCGGCTCCTCACGCGCTCGGCAAGCGCGTGCGGCGTCATCGCCTCGAGCTCGATCCAGTCGATCGTCTCGACGCCGAGGTCCTCGGGGATCGCCGCGTCGTCCTCGCCGTAGAGCGATCCACGGATGCCGGCCTGGATCATCCGAGACGGGTCGACGACGCCTTCTTCCAGGGCCCGCCGGAACATCGTCCCGTGGGCGTAGGGATGGCCGTTATAGCTGTCCCACAGATCGGTGTGAGAGTCGAGATGGACCAGCCCGAGCGGTCCGTGCACCGACGCGATCGCGCGCACCTCGGCGAGCGTCACGGAGTGGTCACCGCCCATTCCGATCGGCACGGCACCCGCCTCGGCGACGGGCCTCACGAACGCCTCGATCCGGGTCAGCGTGTCCTCGATGTAGCCCGGCGCCGTGGGGCTATCGCCGTAGTCGACGGTCGACAGGGCACCGAAGACCTGGACCTTCTGCACCGCGTTGTAGGTCCTGATCATTCCCGACGCGGAACGGATCGCCTCCGGCCCGAATCTGGCTCCGGAGCGGAACGAGGCGCCGCCGTCCCATGGCATCCCGAAGACCGCCGCCTCGACGCCGTCGAGGTCTTGCACATGGGGCAGCCGCGCATACGTGCGCGGCCCGGTGAAGCGTGGCGCCTGCAAGGCGTCCCACGGCTCGTACACGGCGAACTCCTCTCCTCGGGCTGCCGCGACGACGATACGGTCGCGCGTGGCCCGGCTCTATTGGCAGATGCGCTCGATGGCGGCCGGTCGGTTGGGCACTTGCCCTGCCGCGCCAGGCCGAGCGTGCGACGATGTGCCCGCCCATGGGCGCTCTCACCGTCGCCAAGCTCGCGGCGAACCCGTCGCTCCGCCTTCGGGTGCTCGGACGCAGCGACAAGCTCGAAGGGCTCGTTCGCGGGGTGCACGTCTCCGACCTGGAGCATCCCGCACGCTACGTGCTGCCCGGCGAGCTGGTGCTGACCAACGGCTTGTGGCTGGACACGGTCGACGCGGCGACCTGGATCCGAGAGGTGCGCGAGGCGGGCTCCTCCGCCGTGGCGTTCGGGCTCCGTGCACGGGGGGACGAGGTTCCCGAGGCGGTGGTCGCTGCGTGCGCCAGCCACGACGTCCCGCTGCTCGAGGCTCCGGACGACCTGTCGTTCAGCGCGATCGCCGAGCTCGTCCGGGAGTACGACGGAGAGGACGGCCACGCGCGCGTTCAGCTGCTTCGCCTCCGCCGGCTCCTCGGCGACCTTGCGCGCGGCGAGGGACACGAGGCCGTCCTGGAGCTCCTGCGTCGCGAGACACGCCTGCCGGTGTGGCTGATCGGTGCGGGCGGGAAGAGCTTGACCGCGGAGCCATGCCGCGACCCCGCGGCGGCGCGCGATGCCGCTCGTGCCGCTCGGCAGGGTGCGCTCCCCTGTGCGGTATCGGCGGACCTCTCGGCATTCGGGGTGGGCGGCGACGCGCTGCTCACCACGGTCGTCGTCGTCGGCGCTCCGCTGGCCGAGGTCGACGACGACGCAAGGCTCATCATCGAGCAGGTCGCCGCCTACGTCGTCCTCGAGGACGCGCGCCGGCGAGAGCGAGATGCCGCCCGCACGGTGCTGGCCGAGGAGCTGGTTCGACTGCTCTGGGACGGCGAGATTGCAGACCCCGCGTTCGCCGCTCGCCTGCAGGCGCTCGGCTTTCCCGCCGACGCGACGCTCGTGGCCGTGGCTTCGTCCAACGCGCCCGGCGATCTGGCCTACGCCGCGGCCGGTTGCGGGCGCAGCTGTGTCACCGCGCGCCACCGCGGGATGACACTGCTCGTGATCGAGACCGACGACGACTCGGTGATCCTCGAGCTCGGCGGGCTCATCCAGGACGGTGGCGAGGAACCGACGCTGGGCAGCGGTCAGCCGCGCCAAGGCCGCGACGGCGTGCGCCGGACGCTGGTCGAGGCGGTCACCGCGCACCATGTCGCGACGGGAAGGCCGCACTGTGAACGCGTCGTGACGTATTCCGCCGTCGACTCGCACGTCCTGCTGCTGGACTTCGTCGATCCGCAGATCCGGCGCTCGTATCACGAGTCGGTGCTCGTTGAAATCGATCGCTGGGACGCCGACCACCAGTCGGG
>JBPCNM010000310.1:0-3671 GCA_051001255.1 Solirubrobacteraceae bacterium | reverse complement strand
GCCTCATAGTCGGCGAGGCGAGTGCGGTTGGTCGTGCCGACCTCGACCAGGCGCGCGCCGGCTTGCGCCACGACCTCCGGCATCCGGAAGCCGCCGCCGATCTCGATTAGCTGCCCGCGCGAGGCGCTTGCCCCGCGCCCCGGCCCCGCCAGCGCCGCCACGGCGAGCAGCATCGCGGCCGCGCAGTTGTTCACGACCGCCGACGCCTCCGCACCGGTCAGTTCCCGCAGCAGCCCCTCGACGTGATCGTGCCGCGAGGCACGACCGCCGCCGGCAAGGTCGAGCTCAAGGTTGGTGTAGCCCCGCGCCGCACGGGCGACGGCTGCGCGCGCCGCCGGCGCCAGCGGTGCGCGGCCGAGGTTCGTGTGCACGATCACGCCCGTCGCGTTGAGCACCCGGCGAAGCGACGGTCGCAGCCGCTCGCGCGCGCCGGCGACGAGGTCGACCTCGTTCTCGGCGCCCGCCAGGATCTCGGCGCGGCGGTCGCGCAGCTCGGCGCGGGCCACCGCCGTGGCGAGGCGGTCAACCGACGGCAGCGCACGTAGGCGATCGTCCACGACGCCAGCCTACCCCCGCACGTGGTTGCCGGACGGGCAGACTCGGGCCGAGACTTGACCGCCGTCCACGGCGGGCGGATGATCGCCGCATGGCCGAGACGACGCTCACGCGGCGCGCCGTCGCCAGCAGCCGCAGCCCGCCGGGGCCAACCGCCGAACGCCGAATCGCGGCGCAGGTTGCGAGTCTTCAACGCGGTCTCGCGGCTTGAGACGATGGCGCGGCCCTCGGCGTCGACCTTGACCAGCACCGGGCTCCGCTGGATGGCGCCGCCGTCGCGACGAGTCGCCAGCACACCGCGATGGTGCTCGCGCAGGAATCGTCGCGCGTTCTCCAGTCCATGGGCCCTCCTCGAATCGGGAATCGGCCACGAGCCAGGATTTCGTTGGCCGGGCGGGGAGGTGGCCGTGAGACCGCGAGCCGTCGTCCGGCAGCCACATGCGGACGGTTGCCCTCGGCCGCGCGAAGATCGCGGCACAGCCATCAGCTCGACCTGGCCCGGGCTCTCGCCCTGAAGGCGTTGAAGCAGGGCCTCGAGGCCGGTCGTCATGTTGCACGCTGGATTGGATCTCAGTCGCGACCAACGGAACCGGCCTGCGCCGGTTGTGGTCTCGGCGATCACGGGTTCGAGTCGCGTCGCTCAGCCTTCGCTAGCACGGTTTCGCAACGTGTAATGGTCGCGCAGGCGTGCGGCGTTAGCCTCGGATGCATGACGTGGGCTGTCGGCGCGGTCATCGCGGCGCTCGTGCTCGTCGGCTGCGGCGGGCAAGGCGGGCGCGGAGACACGCGCTCGCCGGCAGCGTCGCGGGCGGCGGGCGCCTTCCCCGTTGCGCCTGCCGTCCGTGACGGGCCGTTGAACGCCCGGGTGGAGGGCGCGCTGGCGGATCTGCTGCCCTCGGCGCTGTCGGGCACGGTGGACCGCGAGGCGTTGGCGGTCGTCGCGGCCTCGGGCGACGCTCGGCTCGGCTGGTTCGTGTCCGACATGCTCCGCTTCGCGACGAGCGGCGAGGACGAGCGGGCTCTCGTCTCGGCCTTTCGGCGTTTGAGCGGTGTCGATGTCCACGACGACGCGTCCTCGGAGGGAAGCGTGTGGCGCACTGTGACGGACCACCTAATCGCGTGGGACCTGCCTGCCCCGCCCGGCTATCGCGAGCGCAAGGGCCGGCTCTTCCTCGCGCTGGAGCCGCGTTGGAAGCCGTTCTTCGTAGACGCCGGCTCCGACATCGACTGGCGGCTGATCTCCTGGGGCGGGGTCTTGATCGACGACCGGCCGGCAGGGGATCGCGACCCGTGCCCGCGCAGCTGCATCCCGGCGCTCGACGATCCTGCGCTGACCGCGGCCGCGGAGGGCGACTGGTACCCCGATGAGCGAACCGTGTTCGGCGTCGTCGTCGGCGACGAGGCGGTGGCGTTCCCCCAGAACGTCATGGAGGTCCACGAGATGGTCAACATCACGGTCGGCGGGCGCCGCCTGGGCATCCCGTACTGCACGTTGTGCGGCTCCGCTCAGGCCTACTTCCTCGACGCCGTGCCCGAGGGCGTCACTCCGCCGGTCCTGCGTACATCCGGCCTGCTGTCGCGATCAAACAAGGTGATGTACGACCTCATGACCCGCTCGGTGCTCGACACGTTCACTGGACGCGCGCTGTCAGGGCCGCTGCGGGACGCTCGCGTGACGCTCGAACAGGCGACGGTCGTGACCGGCAGCTGGGGCGAGTGGAAGCAGGCGCACCCGGACACGCGGATCGTGGCCGAGGACGGCGGCATCGGGCGCGAGTACGACGACGACCCGCTCGGCGGGCGCGACGACGACGGGCCGATCTTCCCGGTGGGCGACGTCGACCCGCGGCTGCCCGTGCAGGCCGCGGTCCTCGGGGTGATCGCTCCGGGAGGCGAGGCTGTCGCGTTCGCGGTCGACGCGGCGCGGGCTGCCCTGGCCGAGGAGCGCGAGGTGACGGCGGGCGGCGTGGAGGTCGTTGCCGATGCCGGCGGCCTGCGCGCCCGCTCCCGCGCCGGCAAGGAGCTGCCCGCCCATCAGGCGTTCTGGTTCGCGTGGAGCCAGTTCCATCCGGCCACGCAACTCTGGACGCGGCCCGGCTGACGGGCAGGAGCGCACTTACGCCCGCGCCGGCCGTTGGCGCTACGGAATTAACCGTGTAGACGTCCTGCAAGTGCCGCTCGGCCGTGCGTCGCGAGATCACGAGACGCTCGGCGATCTTCGGGTTCGAACAGCCCTCGGCGACGAGCCGTTAAGAGCCGCGCTCGTATCAACGCTCGCCAGGACCCCTTCCTGCTCGCGCGTGGATGCGGTCGTCTCCGCCGAGGAGGTGCGGACACTCGCTCCGGACGAAACGCGGGCGTGAGCTCGGCGCCGGTGCGGACGACCGCGTGTCGTCCAGAGCGAGAGGTCGCGGACTCGGTGCCAGCGCTACCGCTCCCGCCGAGAGCAATGTGCGACATCGGCGGCCGCGCCGCTCCACGGATCGTCACTGTCGCGGCGCTCGGGGAACCTATGCTGGCGGTGTGAGCGAACGCGCTCTCCGCCAGCTTTGCACCGGCGACCTGGACGAGTTCCGGCGTACCGGCCGCGCGCTGATCGACGCGGTGGCCGATCACCTCGAGGCGCTGCCGGGACGGCTGGTCTGGCAGCCGCTGCCTGACGATCTGCGCGCGGCGCTGCTCGAGCTGCCGCTGCCGGACGGGCCGACCGGGCTCGAGGAGCTGGCGGGGACGATGGCGCGCGACGTGCTGCCGCACGCAATGGGCAACGGTCACCCGGCGTTCTTCGGCTGGGTCAATTCCCCGCCGGCGCTGGCCGGTGTGCTGGCGTCGCTGACGGCCGCCGCGATGAACCCGAGCGTGGTGTCGGGCGACCACGCCGACGTTCACCTCGAGCGCACGGCCGTGCGCTGGCTGGCGGAGCTGGTCGGGTGCCCGCACGCGCCGGGCGCCGGGCTCCTGACCAGCGGGGCATCCGCTGCGACGATCGTCTGCCTGGCCGGCGCCCGCGGCCGCGCCTTCGGCGCCGCGGGGCACGACGTGCGCCGGGGCGGGCTCGTGCGCGGCCCGCGCCTCGTTGCCTACGTGCCCTCCGAGGCGCACAGCTGCGTGCCGCG
>JBPCNM010000309.1:0-4165 GCA_051001255.1 Solirubrobacteraceae bacterium | reverse complement strand
CCGACGTAGAGCCCGAATACTTCTCCGTCGTCGACCCCGACTCCCTGGAGCGGGTGCAACGGGTCGCCGGACGGGTGCTGGTGGTCGTGGCGGCCCGCGTCGGGCCGGTACGGCTGATCGACAACGTCCTCATCGACACCGAGCCGGTGGCGACCCGAGCGCACCCTCTCGACGGCACCGCCGTCGTCGGGCACAGCTGAAGCGGGCGTCAACCACAAGGAGCTGCAGCGATGTCCACCCCGCCCCGTCCCGACCGCCCCGACGACCGGCCGCGCCGCAAGGTCACCCTCACCACGCTCGGCGAGATGCGCGCCCTGGGGGAGCCGATCGTCATGGTGACCGCCTACGACCATCCGAGCGCCAAGGTCGCCGAGGCGGCCGCCATCGACGTCGTGCTCGTCGGCGACAGCGCGGCCAACAACGTGCTCGGCTACGCCGACACGGTGCCCGTCACGGTCGACGAGCTGCTGATGCTCGCCGCCGCCGTGCGCCGCGGACTGAGCACGCCGTTGCTCGTGGGCGACCTCCCGTTCGGCTCCTACGAGGCTTCCGACGAGCAGGCGATCGCCACCGCGCACCGCTTCGTCAAGGAGGCCGGCTGCGACGCGGTCAAGGTCGAGGGGTCGGCCGAGCGCGCGCGCGCCATCGTCAAGGCCGGCGTCCCCGTCATGGGACACGTCGGGCTGACGCCCCAGACGGCCACCGCGCTCGGAGGCTACCGCGCCCAGGGCCGCACCGCGGAGCGCGCTCGCGCGGTCCTCGACGAGGCGCTCGAGCTGCAGGAGGCCGGCTGCTTCGCCATCGTCTTCGAGGCGATCCCGGCCGACGTCACGGACGTGATCATGGAGCGCACGGAGGTCCCGATCATCGGGATCGGCGCCGGCCCGAGCACCGACGGCCAGGTGCTCGTGCTGCACGACATGCTCGGGATCCACGGCGGCTTTGCGCCCAAGTTCGTCAAGCGCTACGCGAATGTGCGGGGCGAGATGCTGCGCGGACTGGAGGCGTACGCCGAGGAGGTCCGGACGCGCCGGTTCCCCGGACCGGAGCACACCTACGGCATCGCGCCGGAGGAGCTCGAGCGGCTCAAGGAGCAGCTCGGGAGCCGCCAGCGGGCGTAGACGCTTCTTTCACAACTACACTCGCGCGATGGTGCAGCTCTCAAAGCTGTTCGCTCCGAAGGAGCGCGAGTTCTTCGACCTCTTCGAGGAGGCCGGCGCCAACATCGTGCGCGCGGCCGGCCTCCTCGAGCGCATGGTCCAGGAGTGGCCCGACCACGGGGAGCTGGCGCGCGACGTGGTGGTCTGCGAGCAGGAGGGCGACCGGATCACCCACGACATCATCCACCGGCTCAACCAGACGTTCGTCACGCCGATCGACCGCGAGGACATCTACGCGCTGGCCTCCGGCCTCGACGACATCGTCGACTGGATCGAGGAGGTCGCGGACTTCTTCGCGCTCTACCGGATCGAGGCGCCGATGGTCCAGGCCCAGCAACAGGCGAGGATCCTCAACCTGTCCTGCCAGCAGGTCGCGCTGGCGATCCCGCGGCTGCGCGGCTTCGAGGACATCCACCACTTCACGATCGAGATCAACCGCTACGAGAACGAGGGCGACCGGGTCGTCCGCGAGGCGCTCGCCTCGCTGTTCCAGGCCGGGATCGACCCCATGCTGGTGATCCGCTGGAAGGACATCTTCGAGCGGCTCGAGGACGCCATCGACGCGACCGAGCGCGTGGCCAACATCCTCGAGGGCATCACCATCAAGAACACCTAGTGGGTCACGACTTCGTCCTCTGGATCGTCGTCGCGACGGCGCTCGCGTTCGACTTCACCAACGGCTTCCACGACACCGCGAACGCCGTGGCGACCTCGATCTCCACGCGCGCGCTCTCGCCGCGGCTGGCCGTCGCGCTCGCCGCGATCCTCAACTTCGCCGGCGCGTTCGTCTCGCTGGAGGTCGCGGCCACGATCGCCACCGGGATCGTCGACGCCGACCTCGTGACCCCGTCGATGGTTTTCGCGGGGCTCGTCGGGGCGATCGCGTGGAACCTGGCCACCTGGTATGTCGGGCTGCCGTCGTCCTCCTCGCACGCCCTGATCGGTGGCGTGGTGGGCGCCGCGTTCGTGGCGGAGGGCAGCCGGGCGGTGTTCGGCTCGGGTGTACTCGACAAGGTCGTCGTCCCGGCGCTCGTCGCGCCGGTGCTCGCGTTCGTCGCGGGCGGGCTGGCGATCCTGGTCGCCTACCGCATCGTGGGGCGCCAGCGCCCGGGACTGGTCGCGCGCGGCTTCCGGCTGGGCCAGGTGCTCTCCGCGAGCCTCCTGGCGCTCTCGCACGGGACCAACGACGCGCAGAAGACGATGGGGATCATCTTCCTCGCGCTCGTCGCCAACGGGAACCTGGCGCCCGGCGCCGACGTGCCGACGTGGGTCGTCGTCTCGGCGGCGACCGCGATCGCGCTGGGCACCTACGTCGGCGGCTGGCGGATCATCCGCACGATGGGGAGCCGGATCATCAAGATGGACCCGGCCCAGGGCTTCGCGGCCCAAGGCGTCGGGGCGACGGTGATCATGGCCGCCTCGCACGTCGGCTTCCCGCTCTCCACGACCCACGTGATCTCGGGCGCGATCATGGGCACCGGCGCGGCCAAGCGCGTGTCGGCGGTGCGCTGGGGCGTGGCCGGCAACATCGTCACGGCGTGGGTGCTCACGCTGCCCGCCGCGGCGACCGTCGGCGGCGTGACCTACGCCGTCGTGGAGCTGCTGGGCACCGACGACCTCGGGCCGATCGCGGTCTCGGCGGCGCTGCTGGCGGCGCTCGCCGTGGTCATGGTGCGGCGACTGCTCGCCGGGCGGACCCTGACCGCGGAGGGCTGATGACCGTCTTCGCCGTCGACACCGACCTGCTCCTGCAGGTGATCTGGGTCTCGCTCGTGGCGGGCGTGGGCATCAGCGCGCTGTTCTCGTTCGTGATCCTGGGGAGCGCGCGTGCGAGCGAGGCGCGCCGGGCGGGCCGCGGCGGCGCGGCGGCCGGCTACGCCACCCTGGCCTTCGTGGCCTTCGCGCTGTTCGCCGCCGGCGTCGTGCTCGGGGTCCAGACGATGGTCACCAAGTAGCGCAGGCGCTCCGGCTATCCGTACTCGATCGTCTTGAGCACCGCGGCCGGCGCTCCGGCGGCGATCGAGAACGGCGGCAGGTCGCGCGTGACGACCGAGTTGGCGCCGATGACGCAGCGGTCGCCCACCGTGACGCCGCCGGTGATGACCGCGTTGGCGCCGCACCAGACGTTCGCGCCGATCCGGGTCGGGCCCTTCGTGCTGAAGCCCTGCCACGGGACGGGCCGGTCGGGATCCTCGAAGCGGTGGTTGCCGTCGGTCACGAAGCAGCCGTTGGCGAACATGCAGTGCTCGCCGATCTCCACCAGCTCCACGGCCGCGACCTGGACGCCGAGGTTCAGGAACGTGCCGCCGCCGATGCGGATGCGACCCGGCGCCGGCGCCGTGAGCCACACGCCGGGTTCCAGCAGCACATGCTCGCCCAGCTCGAGCCGGCCCTCGCGCAGCAGCTCGAGCACGTTGCCGTGCACCGGCCAGCGGCAGAACGAGCGCCGGCGCGCGAACTCGGCATGGATGCAGGCCCGGTTCCACGGCAGCGCGTTGCGCTCATAGAAGCGCCACTTCTGCGCCCACAGCTTGACGTCGGCGGCATCCACGCCGGCGGGACGCTACCGCGCCGGTGGGGCAAGCGAGCGTGCAGGGCGACGTAAGAGCGCTTCGCGGCGGCAATGCGGCCTGCAAGGCGCCGTAACGCCGCGCGCGGCCGTGTGCCGGGAAGGAATTCTGGCTATTGCTGCAGACGCCACCCTGAAACCACGGAGGTCAGCCAGTGCGCCGACTGTTTGCATCCACCCTGTTCGCCACCCTCGCCTTCGCCGCTCCAGCGTCGGCCGAGGTCGCCCATACCGTGCAGCCCGGAGAGACCCTGTGGTCGATCGCCGCCGCCAACAACCTCACCACGCTCACCGTCGCGGCCTACAACGGCCTGTCGGAGTACGCGCAGGTCGTGCTCGGCGCGACCGTCCGCGTGCCGACCACCGTCGAGGGCTACGCGGCGCTCCATTGCGCCGGGTTGGTCCCCGCCACGCCCGGCGCCGCGGCGGCCGCCCC
>JBPCNM010000308.1:0-9409 GCA_051001255.1 Solirubrobacteraceae bacterium | reverse complement strand
CTCGGCGCCAAATCCCCTTGGCGGAGGTCAACCAACCGACGTTCAGCATGATGACGTGCACGTCGTCTCGCGTTTGGCGCATGGCGACCAAGCTACGTGTGCGGCCGAGGAGAACGCGACGGGCTCGGTACGATCTGCGACATGCGCATCGGCGTCGCCGCAGTGCCCGGGTGCTTCGATTCCGGGCTGATCGTGCTCCTCGACGTCCTTCGCGCGGCGGAGCGCTTGCGGCGAACGGTTGATCCGTCGATCGAGCCGATCGGCGTGCATCTGTTCGCCAGCGCCGAGAAGGTCACCACGGCGGGCGGGATCACTCTCGCGACGGAGCAGCGCGTCGGCGACGACGCCGTGCTGGCAACGCTGGACGTGCTCGTGGTTGCCGGGCCTGGGCGCAACCACGGGTGCGGCGCTGGCCGAAGCGCTGGCGTCCGTTCCGGTCCTGCGGCTGCGCCGCTGGCTCGCCCGAACCGACGGTCGTCCTGCGCTCGCGGCGGCCTGCACCGGCACGTTCGTCCTGGCTGACGCCGGGGTGCTGGACGGGCAGACCGCCACGACGTGCTGGTGGTTGGCGGGAGAGTTCCGGCGGCGCCACCCAGCCGTACGCCTGGACATGACGCAGATGGTCATCAGCAGCGGGCCGGTCACCACAGCCGGTGCCGCGTTTGCCCACATCGATCTGGGGATGAACCTCGTCTCGCGTGTCAGCCCCCAGCTGGCCGACGCGGTTGCCCGGGTGCTGCTCATCGACGAGCGCCCGGCCTTCAGCATCGGCGCCGCTGCCGGTCACCTGGCTCACGCCGATGAGATCGTGGTCGATTTCGAGGACTGGGCCCGCGACCACCTCGACCGCGAGATGACCATCGACGCCGCAGCGTCCGCCATCGGCACGACCCGGCGAACGCTCGAGCGGCGCTGCCGTTCAGCGACCGGCTGCAGCCCACACCAACTCCTAAACAAGCTGCGAACCGAACGTGCAACGCACATGCGCCGCAGGGACCGCCAGTGCGCCGCAAGGGCAAGCTCGGCAAGCCCGTGCCGGTGCGCTTTCCCGACGAGCTCCTTCGAGAGGTTCGCGATCGCGCCGCTGCAGACGACCGTTCGGTCTCCAACTGGATCCGACGCGCAGTCGAGCACGAACTCGCGCGCAGCCGAGGCTGATCAATACCGGTAGCCGATCGGCTTGCACGTCCTGTCGATCGCGATGAGGTCCTCAGCGCAGCGATCGGCAGCTCGAGCTCCTCCAGGGTGTGGCCTCGATGGTCGGAGATCTCGACGCGAGGGCCGGCCTTCGGGTGCCGAAGACCTCCAGCACCGTCCCCAGCGCGGTCTTGAGGGCACGGCGGCGCGCTCTGCTGCTCGATGATCCACCCTGTGGTGGTCGGCACCGAGCATCGCACCCCGTGTCGCCAGGTACGGAGTCGGTGGGGCGCGGTGCCCGAGACGCCTTCGCCCGAGAACCCGGTTCTGGTCGGATGTTTCCTGGACGCCCTAACGGGTGGCGAAGAGCCAGCGTTCGAGCTCGGCTCGGTCGATCTTGCTCTGCGCGGCGACCACGTCGTCAATGAAGTCGTCGGTCGTGAAGGGCTCGAACGCGCGGCGCCGGTGGAGGTCGGCGAGAAACGCGATCATCTCCCGGTTGCCGCCGAGAGCCCTGGCGATCTCGCCGAAGATCCTGGCGCCGTTGCCGTAGGCCGCCTCGTCGAATCCCGGCTGTACCACACTGCGACCGCCGACGATGTCGGACTTGAACCCGGGCCGCAGCGGGGCGAGCCGGTCGCGCCTCTGCCACCACTCCACGACCGCCTCGTCGAACCAAATGTCGCGCCACGTGCGATTCACGGTGGCCGTGCCGAAGTACATGTGGACGAGCTCGTGTTCGAGTGCTCCAATCCCGGTGCGCGTGGCGCCGTAGTACTCCATACCGCCGCCCCAGCCGGTCAGGAGGATCTGCATCGACGGCATCGGAAACGGCCCGAAGTCGTCGAGCAGGCGCGCGATCGTCCTGCGCGTGATCGCTCGCGCCCGCTTCATGATCGCCGGCGAGCGGTCGGAGACGATCCTCACCTCGACCCCGCTGGCGTCGAACTGCGCAGTGCGCACCTGATCGGAAGGCACGGCGGCGAACATCACCGTGTGGCTGGCGACCGGCCTCTCGGTGTCGAGGTCCCAGGCCTGCACACCGGCGGCGTCGCGCCGGCGGATCACGCCGGAGCCGAGCACGGTGTAGCGGCGATCGCCGTGCACACGCAAGTGGATGCGGTGCCGAGCGAGCTCCTCGGGCGAGCTGATCGTCGGCCACCAGGCCTCGGTCTCGTTCTTTGGCCCGACGGTGTCGTCGAAGTCGGTGTAGAACCAGCCCGCGGGGGCTCGCAGGTCCCGAGTCGGGATCGACCAGCTCACCCGCAGCGTGTGAGCGTCGCTGGGAGCCAGCTCACGCTGGACCTCGAACGCGGGCTCGCCCGAACGGAGTGGGCGGACCCGGCGAAGGTCCTCGTCGTCAAGCGGATCGAGCGGCTCGCCGTCGAGCTCGAGCGAGCGCAGCATCGCGCGCTCCGGCCCCGCCGCGTGGCGGATCGGGTTGAAGTGAAACAGCGGGCGGGTCTGGCCGGGCCGCATCTTGAACCGCAGCACGGCGCTGCCCCGGATGCGTGAGCCCCTGGGCCAGAAGTCGTAGGTGACATCGAGCTCGGAGACGTCGATCCGAAACGTCTCGGCGAGCCTCGCGTCAAGGGCATCTGAGGCTGGATCGGTTGCAGTCTCCTCGCGCCCGAGCGAACAGCCCGCGAGGAGCGTCAGGGCGATTGCCCCGGCTGCCGCCACACACGAGCCCCGCACCGCCGGAGAGGAGTCCGCTCGCCTCACACCTCCAAGGCGTGTCCTTCCTCTCAACATCGCAGGCTGCCGGCGCGCATGGGATTTCGGCTTCGATCGCATCGTCACCAGTATCGTCTGTGATCAGCCCGGTGAGCAAGCGCTTGTTGGCTGTTGGAACTACAGTCTGAGCCTGTGCTCCCGGAGGTCCGAGAACTACGCTACTTCGTCACCGCAGCGGAGGAGGGCACGTTCACCGCGGCCGCCGATCGCTTGCGCATCAGCCAACAGTCGATCAGCGCCGCGATCCGCCAGCTCGAACGGCGCCTCGGCATCGAACTGCTCGAGCGTCACGGGCGCACGCTGCGGCTGACCGCGGCGGGCGAGGCGTTTCTCGACGGCGCACGGTTGACGCTCGCGAGCGCCGCCGACACGATCGAGCGAGCTCGCCGCGCCGCGAACCACCGGCGGCTGCGCATCGGCTACACGGTTCTCGCCGCCGCCGAGCTCACCACGCCGCTGCTCGCAGAACTCCAGCGTCACCACCCGCAGCTCGAGGTCCAGATGCGCCTCGCCGACTACGACGACCCCTCGGCGGGCCTGCGCCGCGGCGTCGTCGACATCGCTCTGGTGCGCCGACCGGTGGAGGGCGACTTGGCCTTCGAGGACCTGTTCTGCGAACGCCGCGTAGCGGTGCTCCCCGCCGACCATGCGGCCGCCGGCCACGACGAGGTGAGCATCGACGAGCTCGCCCAGGAACCGATCATCGCCGACCCCGGTAGCGACGAGACCTGGCGTGCGTTCTGGATGGGCTGCGACATCCGCCTCGCCCCGCCCACGCACACCGTCGCCGTCGACAGCTTCGAGGACGAGCTCGCGACGGTCGCGCTCGGGCACGCGATCGCGCTCACGAGCGCCGCCGCAGCTCGCCTGCACCCGCGACCCGACCTCGCCTACGTCCCGCTACGCAACGCCGCCCCCTGCACCGTCGCACTCGCCTGGGCGTCCGACCGGCCGCCCAGCCTGCTCGACGAGATTCTCGTCGCGGCCCGGCGCATCCGAGAGCGCGCCCAAGCCGACGGCACCTTCGACCGCTACGGCTGGACCGGTACCGAACAGGGGCCGGTCCGACAGGCCGAGCGCATCACGTCGACCACGGCTTGACCGGCGCCAACCGCGACCGCCCCGGGCTGCGCCAGGCGCTGGCGGCGTGCCGTGACGCCGACACGCTGGTGGTGGCCAAGCTCGGCCTGACCGAGCCGCTCAGCGCAGCCGCGGCAGCACGTCCGCGGAGAACTGGTCGATGAAGCGCGCCTGGTCGTTGCCGGGGCCGTGCAGGACCAGCTCGTCGAACCCCAGCGCGACGTAGCGGCCGATCGCGTCGGCCACCTCGTCGGGGTCGTCGGAGCAGATGAACCGCGTGTGCGCGCGCTCGAGGTTGGCGTCGGCGAGGCGCTCCATCTCGATCGGATCCTCGACGCCCTCCTTCTGCTCGGGCGTGAGCGCCAGTGCCGCCCACCAGTGAGTGTTCGCGTAGGCCTGCTCGCGATCGCGGTCATAGGAGACCTTGATCTCGATCATCCGCTTGAGCGCGCCGGGGTCGCGCCCGGCCTGCTCGGCGCCCGCCGCGACGTTGGCGAGCAGCTCCTCGTAGAGCGCGGGATCCTTGCCGCTGGTGCAGATGAAGCCGTCGCCGACCCGGCCGGCGAGCTTCGCGGCCAGCGGGCCGGAGGCGGCGACGTAGATCGGCACGGGTCGCTCGGGCCGGTCGTAGATCGTCGCCCGGTCGGTCGTGTAGTACTCGCCCTCGAAGTCGACGCGCTCCTCGGTCCACAGGCGGCGGATGAGCTTGATCGCCTCGGCGAGCCGCACCCGGCGCTCCTTGCGCCCGGGGAAGCTGCCGCCAGTCACCGGCGTCTCGTTCATCGCCTCGCCCGTCCCCACGCCGAGGAAGACGCGGCCCGGGGCGAGGCAGCCGAGCGTGGCGAACGCCTGGGCGACGACGGCCGGCTCGTAGCGCAAGGTGGGGGTGAGGACGCTGGTGCCGAGCGTGGCGCTGGCGGTGCGCTGGCCGGCGGCGCCCAGCCAAGGCAGGGCGCCGGGCGAGTGGCCGCCGTGGTGGCGCCAGGGCTGGAAGTGGTCGGAGATCGCCACGATCTCGAGCCCGGCGGCCTCCGCGCGCACGGCGAAGTCGAGCAGCTCGGAGGGGCCGAACTGCTCGGCGGACGCCTTGTAGCCGATCCGGACGCTCACCCGCGCAACAGCGGTTGGGTGATGCAGGTCGGTCCACCGTCGCCCTTGAGCGAGAGCTCCGAGCCGTCGTAGACGTGCACCTCGACGCCGCGCCGCTCCAGCGAGGAGCGCACGCCGGGCACGCCGTCGACCATAACGACGACGCCGGGCCGCACGGCGAGGACGTTGCAGCCCATCGCGACATAGGCCTCGCGGTCGACCGCGATCCACTCGGTCCCGCGCGCCCGCAGGTCCTGCAGCAGGCGGACGGGCGCGAGCGGCTCGTGGATCACGCACAGGCCGTCCGCGACGCCCGAGATGAACGACTGCAGGTGCAGCACCGAGCCCGGGCCCTGGTCGTGCGGCACGTCGTAGGCCGCGACCGTCACGCCCTCGGGCTCCACGAGCCGCGCGAGCGCGTCCGCCCCGGCGCGATTGGTGCGGTAGCCGAGCCCGATCGCCATCGTCCGCTCGTCGATCCAGTAGCGGTCGCCGCCGTCGGCGTAGGCGGGCGCCTCGAGCGTCCCGAGGACGGGGATGCCAAGCCGCTCGAGCTCCTGCGCGGCGTGGCCGGGCTCCCGCCGGCGCGCGGGCTTCGCCATCCGCAGCGGGATGCCGCCGCGGGCGGTCATCACCATGGGATCGTGCATGTAGACGGCGTCGACCTGGTCGTCGAGCGAGTCGGCGATCTCCACCTCGGGGCCGAGGTCGGCGAGCAGCTCGCAGAACGCGTCGTGCTGGGCGGCCAGCCGATCGGGGTCGGGCGTGCGCCAGGCGGCGCCGGCCCAGTCGCCGGCCGTCGCGGGGCGCCGCACGAGCACGCGCCGCAGCGGCGCGATCATCGACGTGACGCCGTAGGTGCCCGCAGCAGCGTCGGCGGAGCTCATGCCGGGATACTAGGCTCCAGCCTTCCGTGCGAGCAGCGACATGGGTCAACTGGACGGGCGACCAGCGCTGCGCGCCCGCGGCCATCGTGCGGCCGGCGGGCGAGGACGAGCTGGTCGCGGCGGTGCACGCTGCCGCGGCCCGTGGCGACGGGGTGCGGCCCGTGGGCAGCGGGCACTCCTTCACCGACTGCGCCTGCACCGACGGCGTGCTCGTCGACCTCTCGCGCATGCAGCGGGTGCTCGACGCGGAGCCGGCGACCGGACTCGTCACGGTCGAGGCGGGGATCACGCTGAACCGGCTCGGCCACGAGCTCGCCGCGCGCGGCCTCGCGCTGGAGAACCAGGGCGACATCGACGCGCAGACGCTCGCCGGCGCGACCGCGACGGGCACCCACGGGACCGGCGCGCGCTTCCCGAACCTGTCGGCGAGCATCGCCGCGCTGCGGCTGGTCACCGCGGCCGGCGCGGTGCTCGACCTCTCGCCCGACCACGATCCGGAGGCGTTCCTCGCCGCTCGCGTCGGCGTCGGCGCGCTCGGCGTGGTGAGCCGGATCGCGCTGCGCTGCGTGCCGCTGTTCACGCTGCACCGCCGCGACGCGCCGCGCCCGCTGGACGCAACGCTCGACCGGCTCGACGAGCACGTCGACGGCAACGACCACTTCGAGTTCTGGGTGTTCCCCTACACCCGGACCGCCCTCACCCGGACCTGCGCGCGCAGCCCGGCGCCGCCCAGCCCGCCGCCCGCCTGGCGCCGCCGGCTGCAGGAGGACGTGGTCGAGAACCGCCTGCTCGAGCTCGTCTGCCGGACCGGCCGCGCCGCGCCGCGCGGCGTGCCGCGGCTCAACCGGCTCGTGGCCGCCGCGATGTCGGCGAGCGAGGTGGCCGACCACGCCCACAAGGTGTTCGCGACCCAGCGCCGGGTGCGCTTCAACGAGCTCGAGTACGGCATCCCGCGCGAGCACGCGCGTGCCGCGGTCGAACGCGTGCTCGACGTGATCGAGCGCCGCCGGATGCCGATCGGCTTCCCGCTCGAGGTCCGCTTCGCCGCCGCCGACGACGCGCTGCTCTCCACCGCCCACGGGCGCGCGACGTGCTACGTCGCCGTGCACCAGTACCGCGGGATGGAGTTCGAGACCTGCTTTCGCGCGGTCGAGGCGGTCATGGACGACTACGGCGGCCGCCCGCACTGGGGCAAGCGCCACTACCAGACCGCCGCGACGCTGTCGGAGCGCTACCCCGGCTGGTCGCGCTTCGCGGCGGTGCGTGCGCGCCTGGACCCGGCGGGCGCGTTCGCCAACGACTACGTGCGCCGCTGCTTGGGCGTCTCGAGCGGCAGAACGGCGCGCACGAGCGTTCCCTGAGCCGGCGGGCTGACGACGGTGAGCGCGCCACCGATCGCGCCGACCCGATCCGTCAGGCCGCTGAGCCCCGAGCCGGCCGCGGCCCGCGCGCCGCCGACGCCGTCGTCGCGCACCTCGACCAGCAGGCTGCCGGCCTCGGCGACGAGGCGTACGGTCGCATGCGTCGCGCGCGCGTACCTGGCCACGTTGGTCAACGCCTCCGACACGGTGAAGTAGGCGGTCGCCTCGACCGTCGGCGGGAGCCGCTCGGCCGGCACCTCGCCCACCTCGACCGGCACCGCGCAGCGCCCCGCCAGCGCCGAGATCGCCGGAGCGAGACCGCGCTCCGTGAGCACCACAGGGTGGATCCCCCGCGCGAGCTCGCGCAGCTCCGCCGAAGCGTCCGCCAGCTCGGATCCGAGACGGTCCAGGAACGGGCCGGCGGAGTCGGGCTCGGACGCGAGCCGCGCCCTGGCCGCGCCGACGTCGAGCACGAGCGCGACCAGCCGCTGCTGCGCCCCGTCGTGCAGGTCGCGCTCGATCCTGCGCCGCGCCGCGTCCGCCGCCTCGACGATGCGGGCGCTCGACGCCCGCAGCTCGGTGGCGCGCGCCGCCTCGATCTCCTTGCGGCGCAGCGCTGCCTCGACCTCGCGGCGCTCGGTCACGTCGAACACGGCGCCGTCCATCCACAGCCGTTCGCCCCCGCCTTCCACCAGCTGGCCCCGGTCGAGCACCCAGCGCACCGCTTCGTCGGCACGGACGATCCGGTACTCGCGGGCGAACGGCTTCCCGGGCTCCTCCCGCGCCGCCGCGACCGCCCGCATGACCGACTCGCGGTCGTCGGGATGGATGACGCTGACGATCGTGCGTCGCGTGCTGGCGATGAAGTTGGCTGCCGGATGCCCCGAGATCCGCTCGATCTCATCGCTGATCAGCTCGACGCGATGCCCGGCGTGCCAGGCGGACCGATAGATGGCGCCCGGCACGTTGAGCAGCAGCGCCCGGAGCAGCGCGGCGTCCGAACGATGCTGCACCGCTCGCAGCCCCGCGCGGGTTCGAGCGAGGAGCTGGGCACGGGTGAACGGCCGGTGCAGATAGTCGTCGGCGCCGACGTCGAGCGCCGCGTCGTTCATCCTCCCCCTCGCCGCGCCGGTGATCGCGAGCAGCCACGCGTCGCCGAGCCGCGGATCGGCGCGCAGCGCCCCGCAGACGGCGGACGCGTCGCCGCCTGCCCGCTCGCGGTCCGCGACCACGAGGTCCACCGGCTCCGCGGCGAGCGCGGCTAGCGCGGCGTCCACGCCGGCCACCGAGCGCGTCTCGTGGCCCGCGCCCCGCAGCCAGGACCGCACCTCCGGCTCGACGGCCCCGACGACGAGCACGTCCGACTTGCGGCGGCGAACGGAGCCTGAACGGAGTGCGGGCATCGACGGCACGGTACGCCCCGGCGCGCGCCGCGTCGCTCCCGTGCTCGATACTGGTCGGGTGACCGATCGCAACGTGCTGGGTGAAGAGATGGAGCCGTGTGGCAGCGACCCGGTCACCGGCTTCTACCGCGACGGGCGCTGCCGCACCGGGCGCGACGACCGGGGGAGCCACACGATCTGCGCCGTCGTCACGGCGGACTTCCTGGAGCACCAGCGGCGCATCGGCAACGACCTGGGCACCCCTGTGCCCCAGTACGACTTCCCCGGCCTCGTGCCCGGCGACCGCTGGTGCGTGACCGCCGTGAACTGGCTGCGGGCCCACGAGGACGGCGCGGCCGCGTTCGTCGTGCTGGCGTCCACGCACGAACGGGCGCTCGAGATCGCCCCGCTTGCCGCGCTCCGGGAACACGCCGTCGATGTCCCCGCGGATCCCGGCCCGCTCTAGAATCTCCGTGGCGGCGGGCCGAGCCGTGCCGCACGCCTGCGGGCGCGCGCACCCTCCGGGGCACCCCCGGGGGAACCTGATGACCAACGCAGCGCATCGCGTGCGCGCAACAGCAGCAAGCGGCTGATCGGCGCACGCACGACTCAGCCTGGATCCACCGATTGTTCGGGTGGTTCTGTCCGACGCTGAGTGAATAATGACCTCCTACGCAGGGCTTTTCCACGGATGTGTCGGCATCCGGGGCCCGCGCAGGAGGTCATCTTCATGGTG
>JBPCNM010000307.1:0-2510 GCA_051001255.1 Solirubrobacteraceae bacterium | reverse complement strand
CGGCGATCCGTCAATGCATCGGCACGGAGTCCTATCTCCAGAGTGGGCTAGCGCGTGAGCCGATACCGGCTGCGGCACCGATCCCCGAACGACCGGCACGGCATGGATGGACGCACCTCGACGCTGACTCGACCACCACATACCGGGCCTCAGATCAGATGCTATGCGTGGCTCGATCTCCATGAGAGGCTGGACCGCATGACCAGCACGATCGAGGTCATCGACCGAGGACAGCGAATCGCGTTCTCGTTAGCGGACATCCTGAAGTACCACGGCCCCGGCTCGCCCGGCGGCGCCGCGCACGCCTTCAAGGTCCTCGAGCGCGCCCTACCGCTGCTCGATCCGAACGGTCCATGCGAGCGCCGCGAGATCGTCGTGGAGACCGCCTTCGGAGGGCCCGGCGCCCGCGATGCCATCGAGCTGGTCACGCGCGCCGTCACCGGCGACCGGTTCCGTGTCGACCCCGCGCTCGCACGTCCCGAACGCGGCCGGGCGCGGGAGCGCTTCGTCTTCAGGCTCGGCTACCGTGACCGGCACGCGACGCTTTCGCTTCGAGAAGGGTTCGTGACCGACGAGTTCATCGACCTCGCGCGAACCGATGAGCGCACCGCCGAGCAGGAGCGGCGCCTCGACACGCTGAAGCGGGAGATGGCCGACCGCGTGATGGCCCGACCGCCCGGCGAGGTCTACGACGCGGCCGCGCTCGAGCCGAGATGAACAGCATGCGCGGATCGCGCGCCGGACGTGGGAGCTGCTCCATCCGCGCCGTGACGCTTCACGGCCCCGTCGGCGGCGTGGCCGTGCAGGTCGCGGCCGGCACGGGGCGCCGACCGGGATGCAGCGCCGCGTCGTCTTGAACGGCCGGCGCGCGATGCGCTCGAGCTCGCGGTCGCCGGTGCCGAAGCGCTTCACCCGCAGGGTGAGCCGCTGGCCGACGAGGCCCGGCCCGGTCACGGTCGCGGTGAAGCCCTTGCCGCGCTTGATGAGCTTGCCGCGCAGGCGCTTGAAGTCGACGCGCGCCGCGCCGGCGGTCAGCGTCTGGCGCACGCGACCGCGAAGCGCGACCCGGGCGCCGGCCGGGACGCCCTTGAGCCGCATCCTCCCGATCCGCACGCCCTTGGCGCCCACCGCCCACGTCCCGCTCGTCGTCGCCGCGATCCGGGCGTACGGGCCGACGCAGCCGTCGGCGTCGGCGTCGAAGCGCCCGCGCGCCACGCCGGGGCAGCGGTCCGAGGGGTCCGCGATCCCGTCGGCGTCGCCGTCCGGCGGCCCGGCCACGGTGATCGTGGCCTTGCCGGACCGGGTCACGGCGGGCAGGCCCGTGCTGGCGCTGAGCTGCACCGAGTAGGTGCCGGGCGGCGTGCCCAGCGCCACCGGGACGCTGACGTCGATCGACGTCGTCCCGGGAGCGAGCTGCACGCTGGTGGCGCTGGGCGTGGCGGTGGCGCCCGGCACGTCGGTCGTCGCGGCGAGGGCGACGTCGCGTGCGCCGAGATTGCCGCCGTCGCTGTAGGAGAGGGGGAACGAGACGGTCGCCGTGGTGGTCTGCGGCGCCGTCGCGCCGGTGCCCGGCAGCACGCCGAAGTCGCTCACGGGCGCCTGCAGCGCAGTCGGGACTCGCTCCACCTCGGGCGCGTCGACGCACAGGGTGGGCGCGGTGCAGACGACGGGCGCCCCGGCTCCGCCGACGTCGGGGAGCCTGCGGAAGCCCACCACCATGCGCCACGGCAGCGGGCCGGAGAACGGCGCGCCGTCGGGCTGCGGCGGAAGCGTGAACTCCGGGTGCACCGACGTCGTCGCGTCGGCGGCGACGCCCGGCTCGAAGCTCTTGACCGTCGAGACGTATCCCTCCCAGTGCTGGCCGGCGGGCGGAAGGAACCGCGTGGCGAGCGCCTGCATGTAGGTCTCGCTCCGGGAGAAGGTCACGTCCTCGAGATCGCTCGCGAAGGTCGCCGGCGCGCCGGTGCCGTCGGGCACGCGGAAGCCGACGAGCAGCTGACCCTGCCCGGATTGGTCGGCGTCGATGCGCAGCTCGTCCGGCTCGGCCACGTTGCTCCGCCGGCAGCGCGAGCCGTGCGTGAGGTCGTAGTCGCTCGCGCACACGATCCCGCCGAGCTCGACGACGCCGGGCGCGCGCTGGGACACCGTGTGGGCCTTGATCGACAGGCAGCCCGTGAGGGCCGGCGTCGCGACGGCGACGAGCGAGGCCAGGATCGCGCGCCGGCATGCGGGAGGCAGCGAGGGCATGCCCACACTGACCGCCCGGAGCGGTGCCTATTCCAGGTCGTCGGCCCGCGAACGCCCGACCGCCTCGGCCACCGCGGCGCGTGCCGAGACGTCGAGCTTGGCGAACACGTTGCGCAGGTGACCCTCGACGGTCTTCTCGCTCACGAACAGCTCACCCGCGATCTCGCGGTTCGTGCGGCCCAGCGCGACCCGCTCGGCGACCTCGCGCTCGCGGCCGCTGAGCGCCGCGAGCCCGGCGCCCGGCGCGCCGCGCCGCTGGCGGC
>JBPCNM010000306.1:0-5078 GCA_051001255.1 Solirubrobacteraceae bacterium | reverse complement strand
CTCCTGACGTTGCGCATCCTCCACGCCCCTGCTGACGTCGGCGGCCACGCGTTCGGGCTCTCGCGCGGCGAGCGCGCGCATGGCCACGAGAGCGATGTCGCGGTGCTCGCCGCCGGGCCGTACGGCTACGGCGCCGACCTCCGGGTCGACCTGGCCGGGCAGCCGCTGTGGCGGCGGTTCCGCACCCGCGGCGCGTTCGTCCGTCGCGCGATCGCCGACTACGACGTCGTGCACCTGAACTTCGGCCAGCCGATCCTCGCGCTCCGGCGCGGCTCGCTCGTGCTGACGGAGCTGCCACTGCTCAAGCGCGCCGGCAAGACCGTGCTCGTGACGTTCCAGGGCTGCGACGTCCGCCCGCAGGCGGCATGTGCGTGCACCGCGGCGCACTGCGCGGCCCAGACCGGCCAGCGCGGCCCGAATGCTCGGCACATGCTCGCCCACGCCGACCGCGTCTACCACCTCAACCCGGACCTGCGCCACTGGCTTCCGGGCAGCCGCTTCCTCCCGTATGCGAACGTCGATCCAGGCGAGCTGGCGGCGACCCCGGTGCCCGAGCGCGACGAGCTGGTGGTGGCGCACGGCCCGACGAACCGCGAGGTCAAGGGCACCGCGCACGTGATCGCGGCGATCGACGCGCTCCGCGCCGAGGGCGTCCGCGTGCGGCTCGACCTGGTCGAGGGCGTGCCGCGCTCGCAGGCGCTGGCCCGCTTCGGCGCCGCCGACGTGATCGTGGACCAGCTGCGGCTCGGCTGGTACGGCGGGCTCGCGGTCGAGGGGATGGCGCTCGGGCGCCCGGTGCTGGCGAGCATCCGCGAGGGCGATCCGGCCGACAACCCGTTCGGCGCCGCGCTGCCGGTCGTGCGCACGGGCGCCGAGCGGCTGCGCGACGACCTGCGCGCGCTGCTCGCCGACCCCGAGCGCCGGGTGCGCCTCGGGGCCGAGGGGCGCGCGTTCGTCGAGCGCCACCACGATCCGCGGGCGGTCGCGCAGGCGATCCTCGACGACCTGCCCTGAACCGGCCACTCGGCTACCGTGGATGCGATGCCCGTCCCTCTCTTCAACACCTCCGACCCCGTCGCGCCGTTGCGCAAGCGCATCGACGCCGCGATCCGCGGGGTGCTCGACGACCAGCGCTACATCCTCGGCCCGAACGTCGCGGCGTTCGAGCGGGAGCTCGCCGCGCATCTGGGCGCCAGGCATGCGATCGGCGTGGCCAACGGCACCGACGCGCTGACGATCGCGCTGCGCGCCATGGGCGTCGGGCCGGGCGACGAGGTCGTGGTGCCCTCGTTCACCTTCTACGCGAGCGCGGAGGCGATCCCGCCGACCGGCGCGCGGCCCGTGTTCTGCGACGTCGAGCCGGACACGATGATGGTGAGCGCCGAGACGGTGCGGGCCGTGCTCACGCCGCGCACCAAGGCCGTCATCGCCGTGCACCTGTTCGGCAACGTCGCCCCGGTCGCCGAGATCGAGGCGCTCGGCGTGCCGGTGCTCGAGGACGCCGCGCAGGCGGCCGGCTCGACGCTGGACGGCAAGCGCGCGGGCGCGCTGGGCACGGCGGCGACGTTCTCGTTCTTCCCGTCCAAGAACCTCGGCGCGTTCGGCGACGGCGGCGCGATCGTCACCAGCGACGACGCGATCGCCGAGCGCGTCCGGATGCTGCGCTTCCACGGCTCGCACGACAAGGTCACCTACGAGCACGTCGGCTACAACTCGCGCCTGGACGAGCTGCAGGCGGCGATCCTGCGCGTGCAGCTGCCCGAGCTCGACGGCTGGGCGGACGGCCGCCGCGCCGCCGGCCGCGCGTACGAGGAGGCCGGGCTGGGCGACGTCGTGACGCTGCCGGTCGCGACCCCGGGCGCGGCGCCGGCATGGCACTTGTACGTTGTGCGCTCGGAGCGCGTCGATGACCTGGCCGACGCGCTCAAGTCCGCCGGTGTCGGCTTCAAGGCGTACTACCGCGTCCCGATCCACCGCCAGCCGGCGATGCGGGAGCTCGCGGGCGGCGTCGAGCTGCCGGCGACCGACGAGCTCGCGCGCACCCACCTCGCCATCCCGATGAGCCCGGTGCTCACGCCCGCGCAGGCCGAGGAAGTGGCCGCGGCGGCCCGCTCCGTGCTCGCGGCGTCCGCGTAGGCGCTCGATGAAGCCCGCGCTGCTCGAGCTCCTGACCTGCCCGCAGACGCAGGAGCCGCTTGCGGCCGAGAACGGCTCGCTCGTCGCCCCGGACGGCGTGCGCTACGAGATCCGCGACGGGGTGCCGCGCTTGTCGGACCCCGCCGGCAGCGGTCAGGCGGACACGTTCGACTCGTTCTCGTGGAAGTGGTCGCACGTCTCGCCAGAGGAGATCGACCAGCGCTTCGCGGCGCAGTACGCCTGGTACGACGAGCGCTATGGCTTCGACGGCGACGAAGGCCTCGGCGCCTTCCTCGCCGGCCGTGCGCGGATCCTGGAGGCCGGCACCGGCCTCGGCGGCGATGCCGCGCGCTTCGCGCGCGTCGCGCCGGGCGCCGAGGTCGTGGCGATCGACCTCAGCGCCGGCGTCGAGGTCGCGGCGCGGCGCTTCGGCGGTCCCCCCAACCTGCACTACCTGCAGGCCGACATCATGCGGCTCCCGTTCCGCCCGGCCAGCTTCGACTTCGTCTCCTCCGACCAGGTCATCCACCACACGCCGGATGCGCGGCAGGCGTTCGCGAACCTCGCGGGGCTGCTGACGCCGGGCGGCGTGCTGGCGGTCTACGTCTACCGCGTCAAGGCGCCGCTGCGCGAGCTGGCCGACGACTGGATCCGGGAGCGCGCGACGGCGATGGCGCCCGAGGAGTGCATGGACCTGGGCCGCGACCTGGCCGAGCTGGGGCGCGAGCTCTCGCGCGTCGGCGGGACGGTGGAGCTGGAGCGCGGCGTGCCGCTGCTCGGCATCGAGCCCGGCGAGCACGACGTCCAGCGGCTGATCTACTGGACGATGCTCAAGTGCTTCTGGAACGACGGCTTCTCGCCCAACCTCAACGCGCTCGTGAACTTCGACTGGTACCACCCGCCATACGCCTCGCGCCACACGCCCGACGAGGTCGAGGCGTGGTGCGCGGATGCCGGCCTGGAGATCGACCGGCTCGACGCCGGCGACGCGGGGATCAGCGTGCTGGCGCGGCGTCCCTAGCGGCGGCACGATGACGCTCGGCGAGCTCCTGGCGTGCCCGGTCTGCCACGGCACGCTCGACGACCTGGCGTGCCCGCGCTGCGCGCGGACCTACGCTCGCGAGCGCGGCGTGCCGGACTTGACGCCCGTCCCGCCGCCGCACGCCGAGGTGCAGGACCGCTGGCAGCTGTGGGAGGCGCTGCAGGCCAACGGCGAGCAGGCCTACGAGATCGACCCGCCCAGCAGCCTGTCGGTCGGCGAGCGCGACGACGCGCGCGCCTTCGCGGCGTTCGCGCAGCTCGAGGGCAGGGTGCTCGACGTCGGCTGCGGCCCGCAGGCGCTGCCCTCCTATGCCGCCGGCATGGCGGGCGAGCTGGTCGGCATCGACCCGCTCACGGGGACCCAGCCGCGGGATTTCACGTTCGTCAAGGGAATCGCCGAATACCTCCCCTTCGCCGACGCGTCGTTTGACCGCGTGCTGTTCGCGACCTCCCTGGACCACGTGCTCTCGCCCTCGCTGACCGTCGCCGAAGCGCGACGCGTGACCCGGCCGGGCGGTGCCGTGGTCGTGTGGCTGGGTGAGCAGGGCCCGGCACCCTCGCTGCGCGACCGGGCCGCGATGGCGGCGCGGATGCTACGGCGGGGCGAGTTCGGCGGCGTCGCCGAGCGCGCCCGCGCGGCCCTGCGGGGCAAGGCGGCAGCGGCCGCGCCGGTGACCGTGACGGTGCAGACGCCCGCCGCGACGATGACCTTCGACGTGCCCGAGGGGGCGATCGACGCGTTCCACGTCGCCCATCCGGACGCGGGCACGATCTCGGGATGGCTGCGCGATGCGGGGCTGACGATCGAGGCCGTGGAGCGCCCGCTGCCCGGGCACTGCTTCATCCGCGCACGGCCCTAGGCTACGTGGGAGGCCGTCGAGGAACAGGCGGGGCGCCTGTGGCCGATCTGGCGAAGCGTCCGCGGCCGTCGCCGGCTGCTGCGACGGTTTCCTCGACCGGAATCTCCTCGGGCAACCGGTTGCGCACGAGCCCGTGCTCGATCACCGGTGTGGCGCGGTTGTACTCCGACTTGAGCGGATGGAAGAGGTCGAGCAGCGCGATGTCCTCGCCGTTCCAGATGCGGCGGTAGATCGAGCCGTAGAGGTACGCGGCGGCCTCGTCGGAGTGGTACTTGGCCGCGAAGCCCTCCGACGCGCGCCCGAGCCGCTCGCGCAGGTCGGGATCCGTCACGAGCGCCCGCAGCCGGGCGGCGATCGTCTCGGGGGTGGCCGACAGGATCGGGCACTCGTCGAGGTAGGAGTAGCGCCGCAGCACGCCCGTGAGCTGGTCGTCCTCGAGGTTGGCGACCACCGGCAGGCCGGCGGCCATGCCCTCCACGGCGTTGAGCGCGTAGCCCGTGGCGATGATCTGGTCGACCAGCACGTCGACCTCGGTGGTGAAGATCCGCCGGATGTCGGCGTTCTGGTAGCCCTCGAGCAGCTTGAGCTCGATCTCCAGGCCCTCAGCCTGCAGCTGCTCGACGGCGGCCAGGATGAACTCGGTGCCTTTGAAGCCCCGGTGGTTGGGCGCGTGCGCGATGCGCACCGGCCCGTTGCGGCCGTCGGCGCGGATGTTGGGGTGCGTCCGCCGCCACACGCCGACGTCGACCGTCGCGATGCTCGACGGGAGCACGTCCCAGCGGCCGAGCCCGTCCATCATCAGCCCGCCGAACGTGCAGTCCGAGTGCTGGGTCCAGTACAGGACGCGCCGCTTGGTGCGCGCCTCGTTGCGGGCGAGCAGGGGGTAGCTGCTGAGCAGCGCATGGCGAAGGGAGAGGTCTGCGATCTGCGACGAGAGGTGCGCATCGTCGCCGTGCGCCTGCGTGACCACCTTCGCGCCGGCGACGTGCAGCAGCTGAGCCTCGAAGCGCCACAGCGGCGTCGAGCTCAGGAAGCCGCCCG
>JBPCNM010000305.1:0-5704 GCA_051001255.1 Solirubrobacteraceae bacterium | reverse complement strand
TGCTCGGGCCGATGGTGCGCGCCGACGGCTGGTTCTGCGTGGCCGAGGCCGATACCGGGCTGGGCGCCGGGACCGAGGTCGACGTCACGCTGTACTAGCCTCAACGGTGCCAGGCACCCTCTAGGTTCGGCGGGCCAGCGTGTCGGATTCGGGCTTGGAGAGGTGCAGGATCGTGTAGCGCGCGCCGGCGCCGGCGGGCGCGTCGTCGGCCCAGAGCGTGAAGTGGACGAGCTCCCAGCGGCGCGCGTCGACGCCGACGGCGCTCGTGTGCACGCCGTGGACTGACGCGCGGTCGGCGAGCGCGGAGAGCGCGGCTTCGACGGTGGCGCGCGGGTCGGCGCCGGGGGGAAACGGCGAGGCGTCGACGGTCGCCAGCCGCGGGCAATCCGGCGTGTCGCGCGCCGGGCCGGCGACGACGCCCGCGCCGGCCCACTGGCGGACCTCGGGGCGGCCGAAGTCGCGGCAGATGCCCGCGAAGCCGTCGCCCCACAGGAACGCGTTCATCCCGGTGAGCGTCCGCCACAGGTAGAACGGTGCGTACTCGTTCGCGGGCGCGTCGGCGATGCCGCGCTCGCGGATCCCGTACGCCTTGAGGCCGAGGCCGGGGAACGCGTCCATCGCCGCGCCCCGGGTCGCCACGCGGTGGCGGATGATCCCCATGTCGTAGTCGGCGGGCAGGCCGATGACGTACTGCATCGCGAGCACGCCGGCGCCCTCCTCACTCGGCGACATGCTCGAGCCAGGTGGTGGTGCTTCCGTCCGCGAGGGCCTCCTGGATCGCGAGATGGACCATCGCCGCGTCCGGTGGCGCGCCGTGCCAGTGACGCTCGCCTGGCGCGAACCAGACCGTGCCGCCCGCCGCGACCTCCTCGGTCGGGCCGCCGTCGCCCTGCACCTGCGCGGTTCCGTCGAGCACGTGCAGCACCTGCCCGAGCGGGTGCGTGTGCCACGCCGTGCGCGCGCCCGGAGCGAACGCGACGCGGAAGACGCGGACGCGGGAGGGCGCGTCGGGGGCGGCGAGCTGTACGAGCTCGACGTCGCCGGCGAACCACTCGGGCGGGCCGGCCTTCGGGATGGGGAGGGCGGGTGTGATGTCCATGGTGTTCAGGCGCCTTCGGTGGTTGCGAGCAGGGCGAGCGCGCCGCGGACGGCGCGATCGAAGGGAGCGGGGTCGGCGGCGGAGCGGGCGAGGACGTAGCCGCCCTGCAGCACGGCGACGAGCGCGGCAGCGAGGTCGCCGGGGTCCTGAGCGCGGTCCAGCTCGCCGGCGGCCTGGCCTTCGGCGACGACCTCGGCCAGCCGGCCCTGCAGCCAGGCGAACGTTTCGCCGAGCGGGGCCCGCAGCGCAGGGCTGGCGACGACCTCGGAGTCGGCGGCCAGCCGGCCGATGCGGCAGCCGCGCAGGACGTCGCGCTCGCGGTGCAGGTATGCGGTGAGGCGCTCGATCGCGGTGCCGGGTCCGGAGAGCTGGGCCTCGGAGGCGGCGCGGAGCTCCTGCGCGCTGCGAGCGATCGCGGCGCGCGCAAGGTCGGACTTGCCGGCGAAGTGATGGTACATGCTGCCCTGGCCGGCCTCGGCGCGTTGCTGGATCGCCTTCGGGCTGGTGCCGACGTAGCCGCGCTCCCACAGCAGCTCCTGCGTGCTCTCGACGAGGCGGTCGCGTGTCCGCATTCCCGTACATAGTAGTAGGTACAGTACGCCGGACTGCAGTCCCGGGCCCGGAGCCCCGTAGATCGGCGGTCCGAAACTGGCGCGGAGCAGGCCCGGTTTGTCATCCTGGGCGGCGGATGCCTCCCGCCCGCCTCGAGATCCTCCGCCCCGACTCGCTCGCCGAGGCGCTCGAGCTCAAGGCAGCCGACCCGGAGGCCGTCCCGCTGGCCGGAGGGACCGACCTGATGGTCGCGATCAACTTCGGTCACACGCGGCCGGGCGCGGTGCTCGACCTGACCCGTGTGGCCGAGCTGCGCGACTGGGCGCCGGACAACGGCCGCGTGCGTGTCGGCGCCGGGGTCACCTACACGCGGCTGATCGACGAGCTGGGCGACCGCCTGCCCGGCCTTGCGATCGCGAGCCGCACGGTCGGCTCGCTGCAGATCCGCAACCGGGGGACCGTCGGCGGCAACCTCGCCACCGCCTCGCCAGCCGGCGACGGCCTGCCGCCGCTCTACACGACGGACGCGATGATCGAGGTGGCGTCGACGCGCGGCAACCGTCGCGTGCCGGTCGCCGAGTTCGTGACGGGGCCGAAGCGCACCGCGCTCGCCCCCGACGAGCTGATCACCGCCTTCGACGTCGCCGCCGCGTCCGGGCCGCAGCAGTTCGCCAAGGTCGGCACCCGCAACGCGATGGTGATCGCCGTCTGCTCGTTCGGCCTCGCGCTGTGGCCCGAGCAGCGCCGGGTCGCGGCCTGCATCGGCTCGGCCGGGCCGACGCCGCTCGTCGCCACCGAGGCGGAGGCGTTCGTCGCGGACGCGCTCGCGGAGCACGACCACTGGGCGAGCGGGGCGCCGCTGCCGGACGCCGTGGTGCAGCGCTTCGGCGCGCTCGTCGGCGCGGCCGCGCGGCCGATCGACGATGTCCGCGGCACGGCGGACTACCGGCGCCACGCCGTCGCCGTGCTCGCCCGCCGCACGCTGCGGTGGGCGTGGGGAGCGCGCGCGTGAAGCTGACCGTGAACGGCGCTCCGCGCGAGCTCGACGGCGCCTGGGGCGGCGAGAGCCTGCTCTACGCGCTGCGCGAGCGGCTGGGCCTGCCGGGCTGCAAGAACGCGTGCGAGCAGGGCGAGTGCGGGTCCTGCTCGGTCTACCTCGACGGCGAGCTCGTCTGCGCCTGCCTCGTGCTCGCCGCCCAGGCGGCCGACCGCGAGGTCGTGACCGTCGAAGGGCTCGCGCCCACGGGCGAGCTGCACGAGATCCAGCGCGCGTTCATCGACGCCGGCGCCGTGCAGTGCGGCTTCTGCACGCCCGGGCTGATCGTCGCGAGCCACGACCTGCTGGCGCGCGACGCGCGGCCGAGCGAGGCGGAGATCCGCGAGGCGCTCGCGGGCAACCTGTGCCGCTGCACCGGCTACGCGAAGATCGTCGACGCGGTCAACCTCGCGGCCGAGCGCCTCGACGGGTCGGCATGACGGCGCCGGTCGCGCCGCCCGGGCGCGAGGTCGCCGGCGGCGTCGGCTCCAGCGCGCAGCGCGCGGACGGCATCCCGAAGGTGCGCGGCGAGTTCGAGTACTCGTCCGACATGGGCATGGAGGGCATGCTGTGGGGCGCCACGCTGCGCAGCCCACACCCGCGCGCGCGGATCCGCTCGCTCGACACGGCCGCCGCTCGCGCGCTGCCCGGCGTGCACGCGGTCCTCACCCACGCCGACGTGCCGGGCCGCAAGACCTACGGCCTCGAGCACCCCGACCAGCCGGTGCTCGCCTGGAGCGACGTGCGCTTCCAGGGGGAGCCGATCGCGATCGTCGCCGCCGAGCACCCGGAGACCGCGCGCCGCGCCGCGGACGCGATCCGCGTCGAGTTCGAGGTGCTCGAGCCGCTGACCGACGCCGAGCGGGCGCTGGCGCCCGACGCGCCGCCGCTGCACGCGGGCGGCAACGTCCTGCGCCGCGTGCGCATCCAGCACGGCGACCCGGACGCGACCGCCGACGTGGTGGTGGAGGGAACCTACGAGGTCGGGATGCAGGACCAGGCGTTCCTCGGGCCCGAGTCGGGCCTCGCGGTGCCCGACGGGGCGGGCGGCGTCGAGCTGCACATCGCCACCCAGTGGCTGCACGTCGACCGCGACCAGGTGGCGGAGAGCCTGGGCCTCGCGCCCGAGCAGGTGCGGCTCTCGCTGGGCGGCGTGGGCGGCGCGTTCGGCGGGCGCGAGGACGTCTCGATGCAGATCCACGCGTGCCTGCTCGCGCTGCGCACCAACCGCCCCGTGAAGATGGTCTACAGCCGCGAGGAGTCGTTCTTCGGCCACGTGCACCGCCACCCGTGCCGCATGACCTACGAGCACGGCGCGACGGCCGAGGGGCGCCTCGTCTACGTGCGCGCCCGCATCGTCCTGGACGGCGGCGCGTACGCGTCCAGCTCGACCGCCGTGTGCTCGAACGCCGCCTGCTTCGCGGCGGGGCCGTACGCGGTGCCCAACGCACGGTTGACCGCCTACGTCGCCTACACCAACAACCCGCCGTGCGGCGCCATGCGCGGGTTCGGCGCCGTCCAGGTCGCGTTCGCGCACGAGGCGCAGATGGACAAGCTCGCCGCCGCGCTCGGCATGGACCCGATCGCGCTCCGGATCCGCAACGCGATCGCGCCCGGCGACCGCCTGCCGACCGGCCAGGTCGTGCCGGAGCCGGCGCCGGTCGCCGAGCTGCTCGAGCGCGTGCGCGACATGCCGCTGCCCGCGCCCGCGGGCCTCGCGCGCGACCAGCGCGAGCTGCCGGGCGGCATGGCCAACACCACGCACGGCGAAGGCGTGCGGCGCGGCGTCGGGTACGCCGTCGGGATCAAGAACGTCGGCTTCTCGGAGGGCTTCGACGACTACTCGACCGCACGCGTCCGCATCTCGGCCGATGCCGACGGGCCGCTCGTCGAGGTCCACACCGCGGCCGCCGAGGTCGGGCAGGGCATCCAGACGGTGCAGGCGCAGATCGCCCGCACCGAGCTCGGCGTCGAGCGGGTCGTGGTGCTGCGCGCCGACACCGGGATCGGGTCTGCCGGCTCGACGTCGGCCTCCCGGCAGACCTACGTGACCGGCGGCGCCGTGAAGGCGGCGTGCGAGGCGGTGCGCGAGCAGCTGCTCGAGCTGGGCGCGGAGCTCGGCGACTCCGACGCGCTGGCCGAGCTGGTGCGCGAGCGGCCGGTCGAGGCGACGATCGAGTGGCACCACCGCGCGACGCACCCGCTGGACGAGGACGGCCAGGGCGAAGCGCACCTGCAGTTCGCGTTCTCCGTGCACCGTGCCGTGGTCGACGTCGACACCGAGCTCGGGCTCGTGCGCGTCGTGGAGCTCGCCACCGCTCAGGAGGTCGGGCGGGCGATGAACCCGCAGGCGCTCGAGGGGCAGATCGAGGGCGGCTCTGCGCAGGGGCTCGGGCTCGCGCTGATGGAGGAGATCGTGGTCCGCGACGGCGAGGTGCTCAACGCCTCGTTCACCGACTACCTGATCCCGACGACGCTCGACATGCCGCGTGTGCGCATGGACATCGTCGAGCACGCCGACCCCACCGCCCCCTACGGCCTCAAGGGCGTCGGCGAGCCGCCGAACATCTCGACGCCGCCGGCGGTCGTGGCCGCCGTGCGCGCCGCGACGGGCCGCCCGCTCGCGCGGATCCCGGTCCGCCCGGAGCACATCGTCTGAGCCAGGGCGCGCCGTTCATCCGCGACGTGCCGGCCGGCGAGGCCCTCGGGGCCTGGCTGGGCGCCCTCGGCGGGCGGCGGCTGGACGTCGTCGAGGTCTCGCTCGCGGCCGCGCTCGGGCGCGTGACGGCGGCGCCGGTGTGGGCGCTGCGTTCCTCGCCCGCGTACGACGCCGCCGCAATGGACGGGATCGCGGTGCGCGCGGCGGACACGCTCGGCGCGACGGAGACCGCGCCGCGCCGCGTGCCCGGCTTTGCCGTGGTCGACACCGGCGATGCGCTGCCCGACGGCTTCGACGCCGTCGTGATGCGCGAGCAGCTGCACTGGGAGGAGGGCGTCCCGGAGGTGCGCGCCGCCGT
>JBPCNM010000304.1:0-20303 GCA_051001255.1 Solirubrobacteraceae bacterium | reverse complement strand
CCACCCGCACGCGGTGGCGGCCGGCCCCGTCGGCCGTGCGTTCGCCGAGCCGGCGCCGCCATGACCCTGCACCCCGTCTGGCTCGCCGGCGCGGTCCTCCTCGGGCTCTACCTCGTCGCGCGCCGTCGCGCGCACGGCCGCGGCTTTCTCGTCCTCGGCGGGCTCGCGGCGCTCGGCGCGGGGCTGATCGGCCTCGGCGTGATCGACCTGCCCAACGTGGAAAAGCTGATCGAGGACGCGGGCAAGGCGCTCGGCAAGTGGACCTACCTGGCCGTCGGCATCCTCGCGTTCCTCGAGACGGGCGCATTCATCGGACTGGTCGCGCCGGGTGAGACGACGGTGATCGTCGGCGGCCTCGTCGCCGGGCAGGGTCAGATCTCGCTGCTCGCGCTGATCGCGATCGTCTGGACGTGTGCGGTGCTCGGCGACCTCACGTCCTACGCGCTCGGCCGTCGCCTCGGGCGTGACTTCATGGTCCGTCACGGCGGGCGGGTGAAGATCACCGAGGAGCGGCTGGAGCAGGTGGAGGCGTTCTTCGAGCGCCGCGGCGGCATGACGATCCTGATCGGCCGCTTCGTCGGGCTGGTGCGGGCGATCGCGCCGTTCATCGCCGGCGCTTCGCGGATGCCGCTGCGCAAGTTCATCCCTTACGACGTGCTCGGCGCCGGGCTGTGGGCGACGACGTTCTGCGTGCTGGGCTACGTGTTCTGGCGCTCGTTCGACCAGCTGACCGCATGGGTCTCGCGCGGGCTGTTCGCGTTCGGCGTCGCGGTGGCGGTGATCGTGGGGATCGTCTTCCTCGTCCGGCTGCAGCGCAGCCCGGAGCTGCAGCGCAAGACGAAGGCGTGGATCGCCGCGCAGCTCGAGCAGCCGCTGCTGCGGCCGGTCGCCCCGTACCTGCGCGCGGGCTGGCAGCGCGTCGTGCGCCCGGCCGCCCGCGCGTCGCAGGCGCCCGTGCGCTTCGTGGCGGACCGCTTCACGCCCGGCGAGCTGGGACTGGAGGTCACCACGCTGCTCGCGCTCGCGGCGGTTGGGTCGTTCACGTTCGTCGCGCTCGCCGACGCGCTCGACGAGCGCGTGCTGCTGCCGTTCGACCGGGCCGCGTTCGACGTCGCGGACGGCCTGTACGCGCGCCCGATCAAGGACGTGCTGGTCTGGGTCACCGCGCTGGGCGCGTTCGCGGTCGTGGCGCCCGTCGTGGCGGCGACCACGCTGTGGGCCGCCGCCCGGCGCCGGTTCCTGGACGCGGCGTTCCTGCCGCTGGCGTTCCTGCTCGCGTGGGCGGCCGTGCAGGTCGCCAAGGCGGCGCTGGACCGCCCGCGGCCGTCCGGGGCGCACGTCCTGACCGAGGGCATGGCGTACCCGTCTGGCCACGCGGCCAACGCGGTCGCGTGGGTGGCCTGCGCGGTCGTGCTCGTGCGCGGCGGCGCCGGGTTCGCCACCCGCTTCGCGGCCGTGACGGCCGCGATCGTGCTCGTCGTGGCGGTCGCGCTGACCCGCATCTACCTGCGCGCGCACTACCTGTCCGACGTCCAGGGCGGCCTCGGGCTGGCGACCGCGATCTTCGCGCTGCTCGGGATGGTCGCGGTCGTCGTCGGCCACCTGCGTCAGAATGAGCGGCCGCCGCGATGAGCAACCAGACCTGGACCTACATCGCCCTCGGGTCGGCCGGGGGCTTCTCGCTGATCGCGTGGATCGCGCTCGTGCTCGTCCCCGCGTGGACGTCGTTCTCGCGCGCGTGGGAACGGGTCGTCGCGACCGTGCTGAGCCTGTACGTGCTCGCCGCGTTCATGCTCGCCGGCGCACTCCTGGGCGGCGGCTTCCTGTGGTACTTCGACGAGCTCTGAGCCCGGACTGGGAGCCATGACCGCGCCGCGTCAGGACGCTGCGCTCGATCTCGGCGCGCTCGGGGCGATCACCGACGCGGTGGAGTCGGGCCTCGGGCTGCCGGAGGTCGTCCGGGCGGCCGCGCGGGCGCTCGACGCTTCGCTCGTGCTGATCGACCGCTCGAGCGCCGTGCTGGCCGTCGCCGCCCGCTCCCCGGCCGATGAGCGTGCGCTGATGAGCGACGCGCCGGGCGTGGGCACGCACGAGCTGCGGGTCGGCGACGCGGTCGTCGGGCGCCTGCGCCTGCGCGGCCGCGCGGGTGAGCCGTCGCCGGCGCTGCTGCGGCTCGTCGCGACGCTGATCGCCTCCGAGGTGGAGCGCGTGCGGGCGCCCGAGCGCGCGTCGGAGGCCGCGCAGGAGGCGTTCCTGCGCGCGGTCCTGCACCGCCGGGTCACCGACCGCCGCGACATCGTGGCGCGCGCGGCCGAGCTGGGCGTCGAGGTCGAGGGCGGGGCGGCGGTGATCGTCGTCCGCGCGCACCACTACGCACCCGTCGAGGACGACTGGCGGGTGCGCGTGCTGGCCGCCGCCGAGCGCGCCGCACGCGCGGCGGCGCCCGGCTCGATCGCCGCCGTCGACGAAGCGGTCGGCGACACCGCCGGCCAGGTCCTCGTGCTCGCGCCCGCCGCCGAGGACGCCGAGTCGCGCCGCACCGCCGGGGCGGTGGCGCGCGAGCTCCAGGCCGCGCTGCACGGCTTCACGTTCGCGGTCGGCTACTCGCGCGTGGCGCTCGATCCCGTCGACCTCTACCGCGCGGGCAACGAGGCGCTGCTCGCCGCCAACGTCGCGGAGGCGAGCGAGGATCGCGACGGGCCGGCCGTGCTCGCGTTCGAGGCCACCGGCGCCTACCGGCTGCTGCTGCCGGCGATGAGCGAGGATCCCGGCGAGCTGCAGCGCTTCTACGCCGAGACGGTCGAGCCGGTGATCGCCTACGACGATCAGTACGAGACCGACCTCGTGCAGACGCTCGAGACGTTCCTGGAGTGCGACGGCAACGTTGCCAACACTGCCCAGAAGCTGTTCACGCACCGGCACACGATCCGCTACCGGCTCGAGCGGGTGCGCGACCTCTGCGGGCTCGACGTCGGCTCCACCGACGGCCGCGAGAAGCTGGGGCTCGGCCTGAAGGCGATGCGCGTGCTCGGCATCGCCGCCCCCCGCGGGCCGGCCACCGAGCGCGGCGCGGGCGGCGGCCGGGTGCCGCGAAGCCGGCCCGATCGATGATTGACTTGCCGTTTGCAAGTCACTAGCCTGGATGCCATGGAGCACGCCGTACCGACGCTGTACGACTGGGCCGGCGGCGAGCCGGCGCTGTTGCGGCTCACCGAGGTCTTCTACGAGCGCGTGCGCGCCGATCCCTTGCTCGCCCCGGTGTTCGCGCAGATGCCGCACGACCATCCGCAGCACGTGGCGACCTGGCTCGGCGAGGTCTTCGGCGGCCCGGCCCGCTACACCGACGAGCACGGCGGCTACCCGCACATGCTCGCCAAGCACCGCGACCGCGCCCTGACCGAGCGGCAGCGTCTGCGCTGGGTCCAGCTGATCTGCGCGGCGGCCGACGAGGCCGGGTTGCCGTCGGATCCGGAGTTCCGCTCGGCGTTCGTCGCCTACGTCGAGTGGGGGACGCGGCTGGCCGTCACCAACTCCCAGCCGGGCGCGGAGCCGCCGCCCGCGGCGCCGGTGCCGCGCTGGGGCTGGGGCGAGGCGCCGCCGTACACGGACCACTAGTGGGCCCCCGAACGTTTCACCCGAAATCGGCGATCGCCGATCACCGCCTGGCGGCCTCTTCGGAACGGCGGGGTGCGGCTAGGATCCGGCGCCGATGGAGATCGGCATCATCACGGGCTCGGGAACCTACGCCCTGCCGGGCTTCGAGGGCGAGGGCCCGGAGCCCGTGGCGACCCGGTGGGGCGATGCCCTGGTCTCGCGCGGGACGTTCGGCGGCGTCGCAGTCGCACACGTCTCCCGCCACGGAGCGGGGCACGCGCGCCTGTCGAACCATGTCGCGCACCGTGCCAACGTCGCCGCGCTGCAGGAGCTCGGCGTCGACGGCGCGATCGCGGTGACGGTCTGCGGGGCGATCGACCCGGGCGCCGAGCTGGGGTCGCTGATCTGCTTCGACGACCTCCACTTCCCCGCGAACCGGCTCCCCGACGGCGCGCTGTGCACGTTCTTCGCCGAGCCGGGTGACCCCCTGCGCGGGCACTGGATCTACGAGGACCCGTACGCGCCCGCGCTCCGGGCAGCGCTGCTCGACGCGGCCGAGCGGTCGGGTCTGCCGATGCGCGACGGCGGGTGCTACGGCCACGTCGACGGGCCGCGGTTCAACACGCGGGCGGAGATCCGCGGGCTGGCCGCCGCCGGCGTGACCGCCGTGTCGCAGACCGCGGGCCCGGAGACCGTGCTCGCCGGCGAGGCGCAGCTGCCGTTCGCGCTGGTCGGCTATGCGACCGACTACGCCAACGGCGTGCAGGCAGACGCGACGCCCGTAGAGCGGCTGCTCGAGCTGATCGCAGCGAGCACGGAGACGTTCGCGCGCGTGCTGGCCGAGGCGCTGCCCCGGATCGATGCGGCCGCGCTGGCGCCGGCCGGCATCGTGTACCGGTTCCACGAGGGGTGACGCCGCCTCCGGCCGCCGCCGTTGGTCACGGCTGCGAGCGGCAGTCGACCGGGGTGGCGGCGGTGCTTGGTTGTCGGCGGTGGCGGCTGGCTGGTGGAGCGAGCGCGAGCGCACCGAGCAGCAGGAGGGCGCCGGTGAGGGGGACGTAGCGGGCGTCGGCCAGCGCGGTGACCGCGCCGCCGAGTGCGCCCGCGACGCCGGTGCCGAGGTAAAGGCCGGAGATGTTGAGCGAGAGGGCGGTCATACCGGCCTGTGGGGCGGCGGCGAGCAGGCTGGCTTGGATCGGCGGGTTCAGGCCCCACGCGAACGCGGACCAGACCGCGACACCGGTGATCAGCAGGACCGGACTGTGCCGGCCGCTGAGTGCGATGGCGGCGAGGAGCGCCAGCGCGGCGCCGTGGCCGGCGAGGACGAGCTCGAGCACGCGCGCCGGTCCGTAGGCGTCGGTGGCGCGGCCGGCGAGCAGCACCGCGCCCACTCCGGCGAGTCCGACGGTGAGCAGCGCGAGGCTGAGCAGCTCGTAGGAGTCGCCCACAACCTGGGCGGTGAACGGACCCAGGTAGGTGTAGAACATCAGCCCGCCGCTGGCCGCGACGAAGGTCACCGCGAGCAGTCGCAGGACGCCCCGGTTGCGCAGCGGCGCGAGCCGCTCGGTGAGCGAGGTCGGCTCCCCGGCGGCGATCCGCGGAAAGCTGGCGAGCACGCCGGCCGCGACGAGCGCGCCGATGACGGCGAGCAGCCAGAAGGTGCTGCGCCACCCGACGGCGCCCGCAAGCCAGGTGCCGGCCGGCACGCCGGTGAACAGCGCGACCGTCAGGCCGGCGGTGACGACTGCAAGGTAGCGGCCTTGGCGTCCCTCAGGGGCGGCGGCCGCCGCGGTGGCGAACGATGCCGCGGCCACCGTCGCGGCGGCCAGCGCGGCGATGATCCGCGCCGCCATCAGCGGCCAGTAGCCGGGCGCCAGCGCGGCGCCCGCGTTGGCGGCCGCGAACACGAGCAGGCTCGCGGCGATCAGCGAACGCCGCCCGAGCCGGCTGGTCACCAGCGCGAGCGTGGGAGCGCCGATCGCGTAGACCACGGCGAAGACGGTGACCAACTGGCCGGCGGCCGACACCGACACGTTCAGATCGGCGGCGAGCTCGGGCAGCACGCCGGCGATCACGAACTCGTCGGTTCCGACCGCGAGCAAGGCCGCAAACAGGACGGCCAACCAAGCGGGCATGGCTTTCGGCATCGCGCACCACCTTCCACGTTCGACGTTTGACGAACGTAGCACACAACTGGCGTGGGCCATACTCGTCACGTGCGCCATGACGCCCGGCATCCCGACACCGACGAGCTCGACCTGCTGGCCGTGCTGCACGCTCTCAGCGACCCCGTGCGGATGCAAGTCGTCCAGACGCTCGCCCAGGGCGGCGAGCACAGCTGGGGCGCGCTGGAGGTCCCCGTCGCCAAGTCGACCCTCAGCCACCACCTCAAGGTGCTGCGCTCCGCCGGCGTCACCCGCACCCGCAACGAGGGCCAGCGCTGCTTCGTCGACCTGCGCGCGGACGACCTCGAAGCGCGCTTCCCCGGCGTGCTCAGAAGCCTCCTCGCCTCCGCCGACCGAAGCCCGCCGCCCGCGGCATCGCGGTCGACGGTCCGTGGCGGCGTCTAGGATCGACGCCGTGCGAGAGGTTGTCCCGGTCGAGGGTTCGCTGCCGTTGGAGGCGCAGACGTTCCGGGCTTGCCTGGCGACGATCCTCGAGCTGGAGTTGGACGCGTTGCCGGAGCCGGATGGCGATGAGGACGTCGCCCGGCAGATGAGGCGCTGGCTTGCCGGCCTCGGATTGGGGCTCGTCCCGGTCGCGGGTGCCGCGTCGTTCGTGTGGGCCGGCCCGTGGATCGCTCGTGTCGAATCCGCCGGCCGGACCGCGCGCTTTGATCGAAGCCGAGGTCTGCCAGTCGTTCGCGCCGCCGCTCGCTGCCGGCGAGCATCGCCGCAACGTCGTCACGCGTGGCATCGACCTCAACGCGCTGGTCGGCCACGAGTTCGCGATCGGAGAGCTTCGCTGCCGCGGGATGCGCTTGTGCGAGCCGTGCACGGTGGTCGATGGCTACGCGTCGCGGCCGGTCCTGCGGCAGCTCGTGCAACGTGGCGGCCTGCGCGCCGACATCCTCGAGGACGGCGTCATTCGCGTCGGAGACCGCGTCCACGCCCGTTGGGCCGCGGTGGAGGGGTCGGCGGCGCTCCACCCGCGGGTGGACGACCGCACGGGGCCGATGCGCGACGATGCGGTGATGGAAGTCGGCGGATCGGGCGGCGACGCCGCGCTGCTGGTGGCGGGCTGCGCGGTCGCTGCGGTCCTGGGGCTCCTGCTTTCCCCTCGTGTCGCCGTACCGGCGGCCACGGTGGTCATCGCCGCGACCCAGCTGGCCGTCCGCTCGCCGCAGGCGCTGAGCGCCCTGCTGGGGGCCGTGGCGTTCTTCCTCGGCGCGAGCGTGGTACGACGGCTGCGTGATGACGGCCGCGCGGCGCGCGCGGCGCTGCGCCACGCGCAGCTCGATCACGAGGAGCGCGCGCGTGCCGCCGCGCTGGCCGAGCGCTCGCGCATGGCCCGGGAGCTGCATGACGTGCTCGCGCACTCGCTGGCCGCCCTGTCCGTGCAGCTCGAGGCTGCCCACGCGCTGCTCGCCCGGCCGGGCGGGGTCGCCGAGGCCCGCGCGCTCGTCGACGCCGGCCGCGCGTCGGTGCGGGACGGGCTGGACGACGCGCGACGGGCGGTCGAGGCGCTCGACGGCGCCCACGAGATGCCGGGTACGCTGCACGGTCTCGGGGCGCGCTTCGAGCGCGCCACCGGGGTGCCGTGTGCCGTGAGCGTCGAGGGCCGCCTACGTGCGCTGCCGCCCGGCGGCGACCTCGCGCTGTACCGGGCGGCGCAGGAGGCGCTGACGAACGCGCTCAAGCACGGGGCACCGACCGAGGTGCGCATGACGCTGCATCAGACCCCGGAGATCGTGGAGCTGCGCGTCGAGCACGCCATCCCCGCTCGCGACGAGTCCCGCGCTGCGCCCGTCGGTGGGCAGCGGGGCCTGCGCGGGCTGCGCGAACGCGCCGAGGCCCTCGGGGGCGCGCTCGAGGCGGCGCCGACCAGCGGCGGCTTCGCGCTGCGGATGACGATCCCGAATGGGTGACGCGCCGATCCGGGTCGTGGTGGCCGACGACCAGAACGCGGTGCGTCAAGGGCTCGTGGCGCTGCTGGGCACGATGGACGGCGTGCAGGTCGTCGGCGAAGCCGCCGATGGGCGCGATGCCGTGCGCCTCGCGCTGCTCAAGCACGCCGACGTCGTCCTCATGGACGTGCGCATGCCGGCGACCGACGGGATCGCCGCTACGCGGCTGCTCGCCGAGCGCCGCCCCGCCGTCGCGGTGCTCGTCCTCACCACCTATGACGACGAGGGGACCGTGTTCGCCGCCTTGCGCGCCGGCGCCCGCGCAGTGCTCACCAAGTCCGCCACGGCGCCGGAGATCCGGGACGCGATCACGGCCGTTCACCTCGGTCACGACGGCGAGCCGGGCCGCACGCTCCCGCGCGTGCTGCGCGCCGGCCCCGGCGACGGCCGACCACCGCCGGCGCCCGGGGGCCTCACGCCGCGCGAGCTCGAGGTGCTCGAGCTCATCGCCGCCGGATGCAGCAACGCGGAGATCGCCACCCGACTCGTCGTCACCCAGGCGACGGTCAAGACGCACGTCAACAACATCTTCGCCAAGCTCGACCTGCGCGACCGGGCGCAGGCCGTGGCCTGGGCGTTCACCCACGGCGTGTCGGGCGCCTCACCCCGCCCGGCGGGATCGGGCCAAGCTCCACCCGCGGGTGCAGGCGCGCCGAGCGTCAAGCAGCGAGGATGAGCCCATGGAAGTCATCCTCCTCTGCGTGATCGTCGCCGTGCTCGTCGTTGGCGCCGTGCTCCACGTCCGGCGCACGCGCCGGGACCCCTCATGATCGGCTGCGAACGGCGCGGCCTCGGGCTTGTGCTCGCGGCGTTCGTGGCCTGCCCGTGTCACCTGCCCGTGACGCTCGGCGTGCTCGGCACCGTCCTCGGCGGCACCTGGCTCGGCGCCTCCGTCGCCGCCCAACCGATCCTGGCCGGGGCGATCATCACGCTCGTCTGGGCGCTCGGCACCTGGCGCGGCTTGCGGCTCTTGCGCGCCCCCGCTGCGTGCCCCGTCCGCCCCGGCGCGCGCCGTCGGCTGCTCGGTGCGCGACCGCGCTAGCGCCGGTGCGGGGCTCGGCGCCCGCCGATCTTGATCGTCGCCCGCGCGCGGCCGGAGATGCGCAGCTCCGGGTCGCGGTACGACGGCAAGCCCGGGTCGAAGTCGTCGGGGTCGCTGCGGGGTCCGCGCGCGGAGACGCCGTCGTAGCGGTGGATGCCGTCGATCGCCGCGATCAGGCTGCGCAGGTTCGGCGGGCCGAGCTCGCCTCCGCCGCCGCCGAACTCGAACTCGAACTCGAACAGGCCGAACAGATCCCCCTCGCCGGAGTCCACGTCGGCGCCGGTGAACACGACCCGGCGCCGGCCCGGCGGGAGGTCGTCCGGGAGGCGCAGCTTCACCGTGCGCCGCTCGAGCTTCCCGCGTACGTGGCGCAGCGTGAGCGCCGCCTTCACCCGCGTGCCGGCGCGGGCGCGCCGGGGCAGCCGCACGCTGCGCAGGAACGCCTGGCGCTGTCCGCGCCGGATCTGCACGCCGGCGTCGATGCCGGTGACATGCAGCTCGGACGCCTTGTAGCCCTCGACGAGCAGAAGGGCCTGGACCAGGTCTGAGCTCGCCGCGCCGGCGATGACGTTGCCGGAGCCCAGCGCATCGGCCACGTCGGACACGTAGCGATTGCAGAAGCGCACCGGCGCCTTGGCCTCCTTGAACGAGATCGCGAAGCATCCGCGCCCCGTCAGCCGCGCTGGCGAGCCGCCGAGGACCGTGCCGGCCGCCTGGAGGACGGCGAGCGGCGCGAGGAGGGGGAGGATGGAGCCGCCGGTCGGCTGGTCGATGCTCGTCTCGTCGGCGACGTTCGTCGTCACCGACCGCTTGGCGCCCGTGTCGAGGTCGGTGGCGGACACGCGCACGGGCACGGTGGTCGGCAGCCCGCCGACGCGGCCGACGACGGCGGTGAGGGCGTCGTTGGAGAGCGTGCCGATGTCGTGCCCGGCCGCGGCGTACTTGTAGGTGCCGGCGACGTCCCCGAGCGCGAGCGGGTTGTTGACCACGCGGAAGACGTAGGCGTCCTGGAGCAGCAGGGAGCGGGCGCCGACCCCGTCGAGCGGATGCCCGAAGCCCCACACGCGGTCTGCGTCCGTGTAGGCGACGGTGCCGATCGCGCTCGCGGAGATGTCGCCGGACGCGTAGCCGACGCCAAACGCCGAGCCGGGGCGCAGCTGTTGCACGGGGAACGAGCCGAGCGGCCCGGCGGGCGCGGCGAGCAGCATCCGGCCGCGCTTGGCGGCGGCCTTCTGCAGCGCGCTCCCGAGCCGGGTGTTGAGCCCCGTGACCGTCAGCGGCGCCGCGAGCGGCTTGGCCCGCGCGAGCGTCGCGCGCGCCTCGGTGGCACGCGGCGCGTCGACGGGATTGCCCAGGATCGCCTCGATCGGCGTGGCCAGCGCGACCTTGCCGCCGTACTCGCCGATCGACTCCGAGATCGCGCCGATGGTGCGCTGCGTGCCCTGCGCGTCCGGGCAGTAGATCGGCGAGCCCGAGAACCCGGGGCCGAGCCCCGTCTCGTCCACCGCCGCTCCGCCGACCTTGAAGAGGATCCGCGGCCCGCTCCCGGTCGACCGGTCGTCGACGACATCGATCACCTCGACGTCGAACGCGGCGATGTCGGTGCCCCGCACGACGGAGTAGCCGGTGCACTTCATCCCGGCCCGCACCTCCCCCAGCGGCATGATCGGATCGCCCGCGACCGCTGCCGTCGCGGGTAGGAGGAGGAAGGCGGCGACGGACGCGGCGAGGAGTGAGGAGCGCATCGGCGGCGGAGCGTAGCGGGCAGTCGAGCGATCAGGAGCCGGCCGGCGAGATCTCGGTCCGCTGCGTCCCCGGACCGCGTTCGCGCTCGGCCTCGTAGCGCCGGATCCACTTGCGCACGGCGTTGTCGGAGACGCCGTACTTGCGGCCGACAGCGAGCCGGCTCGCCTCGCGGAGATCGGCGAGCAGCTGCTCGTACGATGGCCGTGTGACGCGTCGGCGCTCGGGTCGATCGGCGCTTGCGGCGTCCGACGCCGTCCAGCACCGGTGCGTGCAGTACTGCTGCTCCTGGCTCGAAGGCCGGAACACCGTCCGGCACCATCGGCAGCGCCTCGGCTTGTTGCGCCCGCAGTGGGTCTCCAGCGTCGCGGCGCAGTTCGGACAGACGATCTGCAGGTTCTCGAGCCGGTTGTCGTTCGCGACGCCGTTGATGTGATCGAGGATCAGGGACATCGGCCGGTCCCTCCAGCGCTCGCCGACGCCGCACCGCTCGCACCGCCGCGCCTTGAGCCCCTCAGAGAACAGCCGCCGCTTGACCGATGCTCGGCTGTACGTCGAGTTCTCGGTCACGAACTCGGTGAGTGGACGGGGGACCCGTTCGGCGAGCTGGCGCCGTTGATTCGCGTGCGGGTCGAAATGGTCGGTCGGGATGAGCCACACCCGCTCGGCGTACTTTCGCAGCGTCGCATGGTTGCCGCCGGCCGCCCGCATGCCCAGCCGTCGCAGCGCCTCGCTGTAGGACCTCGATCTGGCGATCGCATCGCGTGCTTCCGGTTCGGAGTAGCGAAGTTTGAACGACACGAACACATGTTCGCACTATCCGCGGACGGAACCGTTTTCGAACCCCTGCGCTGGCCACTGCGACTGGGGGGCCCGGATTCGAACCGGGTCCTAACAGCTCCAAAGGCTGTCGTGCTGCCGTTACACCACCCCCCATCGGCGGTTCTCCGGCACCGCGATACTACGATGCCCAACCATGCCCGCCCCCACCGTGGTCATCCTCGCCGCGGGCGAAGGGACGCGGATGCGCTCCGCGCTTCCGAAGGTCCTGCACCCGATCTGCGGGCGCCCGATGATCCAGTGGCCGCTCCTGGCCGCTCGTGCGGCCGGCGCGGAGCGCGTGATCGTGGTCGACAATCCCACGCGCCGGCTCGCCGACCACCTGCCCGACGACGTCGAGGTCGCGATCCAGGAGCGGCCGCGCGGAACGGGCGACGCCGTGGCCGCGGCGGCTGGCATGATCGACTCGACCGCGTCCGTGCTCGTCATCAACGGCGACATGCCGCTGATCACGGGCGAGGCGATCGCCGCGATCGTGGAGGCGCACGCCCAAGCGGGCGCCGCCGCGACGCTCGCCTCGATGGAGCTCGAGGATCCCACGGGCTACGGTCGCGTGATCCGCGGCGCCGGCGGCGGCGTCGAGCGGGTGGCGGAGACCAAGGCCGCCGGCGACACGACCGAGCACGAGCTGGCGATTCGCGAAGTCAACGCCGGCCTGTACCTGTTCGACGGCGGCGCGCTGCTCGACGCCCTGGCCACCTTGGCCGCCGACAACGCCCAGGGCGAGCTCTACCTGCCCGACGTGCTGCCCGCACTGATCGCGGCCGGCCGTGTCGTCTGCGCGCATCCGCTCGCCGATCCCGACCTCGCGCTCGGAGTCAACGACCGCGTCGACCTCGCGCACGTGACGCGGCTGGCCCAGGCGCGCATCCACCGCGCCCACCAGCGCGCCGGGGTGACGATCGTCGACCCCGCCAGCACGCTGATCGAGGCCGGCGTGGCGATCGGGCGCGACACGCTGGTCGAGCCCTCCACGTTCCTGCGCGGGACCACCCGCATCGGCGAGCGCTGCGCGATCGGCCCGCTCAGCACCGTCATCGACTCGACCCTGGCCGACGACGTCAGCGTCCGGCACGCCTACCTGGACGGCGCGACGGCCGCCGACGGCGCCACGATCGGCCCGTTTGCGTACCTGCGCCCCAAGGCGGTCCTGCGGGAGAACGCGAAGGCCGGCGCGTTCGTGGAGATCAAGAACACGACCGTCGGCCCCGGCTCGAAGATCCCGCACCTGTCCTACGTCGGGGACGCCGACATCGGCGAGGGATCCAACCTCGGTGCGGGCACGATCACCGCCAACTACGACGGGAAGCGCAAGCACCGCACCACGATCGGCGACCGCGTGCGCGTCTCCGTCGACACGGCGCTGGTCGCTCCCGTCACCGTCGGCGACGACGCGTACACCGCCGCGGGCTCGGTCATCACCGAGGACGTCCCGCCGGGCGCGCTGGGCGTCGCACGCCAGCGCCAGACCAACGTCGAGGGCTACGCGCGCCGGCGGGAGGAGGGGTGAACCCCCAAACTGGGCAGATCGCGGAGACACCGTCTGCGGCCGCGATTACACTGGCCCCTCACGTGAGCGCGCTGGACCCTCAGCCCGTGGCCGGCACCTCGATCACGCTCGAGTACGGCAAGCGCCTGATGCTCTTCTCGGGTCGCGCCAATCCGGCGCTGGCCGCCAAGATCGCCGGCAAGCTGAACGTCGACCTCGGCGGCGTGACGCTCAAGACGTTCTCCGACGGCGAGGTGTACTGCCGTTACGAGGAGTCGATCCGCGGCGCGGACGTGTTCATCGTCCAGCCGACGTGCGCCAACCCGGCGGCGGGGGTCAACCCCAACGACACGCTGATGGAGCTGATGGTGATGATCGACGCCGCCGTCGGCGCGTCGGCGCACCGCGTGATCGCCGTCACACCCTGGTTCGGCTACTCGCGCCAGGACAAGAAGTCGGCCCCGCGTGAGCCGATCACGGCGCGGCTCGTCGCCCGCATGCTCGAGGCCGCGGGCGCCGACCGCGTGCTCACGATGGACCTCCATGCCGGCCAGACCCAAGGTTTCTTCCAGAAGCCGGTGGACCACATGACCGCGATGTTCATCCTCACGCAGTACTTCCGCGACCTGCACCTCGACGACATCGTCGTCGTGTCGCCCGACGCCGGCCGCGTCAAGCTGGCCAAGAAGTTCGCCGAGAAGGTCGGGGCGGAGCTCGCGATCCTCAACAAGGAGCGCCCCGCGCAGCAGGTGGCCGAGATCAGCTACGTGATCGGCGACGTGAAGGACAAGACCGCCGTGATCGTCGACGACCTGATCGGCACCGCGGGCACGCTGCGCGCCGCCGCCGAGGCGGTCAAGGACGCCGGCGCGCGGCGCGTGTTCGCCTGCGCGACTCACGGCGTGTTCTCCGGCAACGCGTGGGAGAACCTCGCGGCGGCGCCGTTCGAGGAGATCGTGGTCACCGACACGATCCCGATGCGCCCCGGCGCCCTCCCGAACATCCGCGTGCTCTCCTGCGCCGACCTGCTGACCGACTCGATCCGCCGCATCTTCACCGACGACTCAGTCTCCGACGTGTTCGGCGGCGAGAACCAGCTGTTCTGAGCGCCCCGGCGCAGCATCTGCAGGAGCTGCTCGGCCTGAACGACGAGGAGCTGCTCGCGGTGCTCGACGCCGATCCGCTGTCGGTCATCGCCGGCGAGCTCGACCACAAGCCCGAGCTGCCGATCCTGCTCGACCTGCTGGCGGAGGCCGAGGAGCGCGCCGGCGCGCCGGTGCTGCGCCGCTGGGTGCGTGCGGCGGGTCCCGCCGGCCGCCCGCTGGAGCTGTTGCTGGCACGCGACTTCGGCGCGTTCGAGGACGCGCTGGCGACGCTTGCGGAGCGGGGGTTCGTGCTGAAGGGCGGCGCGGGCTCTGGATAGGGGTTTCGCCTGCCAGGCGAGCAGCTCGTGCCTCGCGCTCGCCTTCGGCGACGCTACGTGTCCGGATCCGGGCGCTTCTCGCCCGGCCACGAGCCCGTGAGATAGCTCCAGCCGACCGCGCCGTAGCGGTCGACGACCACCCGGGTCGTCTTGAAGATCATCCCCTGCAGGGCCGCCGCGCCGAGGATCTTCACCCACGGCGCGTGCTGCGTCGTCCCCTTGGGCGGGTCCTCGTCGTCGATCTTCGTCCACACGAGATTGAAGACCTTCTTGGACACGAGGGCAGAGAGGATGCCGAGGATGAGCCCGATGGGCTTATAGAGCACCTTCATGTCCGGACGGACTGTACCGGTTCAATCCGCCGCGAAAGCGGTAAATATCTTCGTCACAGGAGCCGATAACACCTCCTAGGAGGTTTCCGCCATGGACGAGCACCCCGCCGACGAGCTGTTCCGCAGAGCGCTGATCGACGCCGACGCATCGGCGGCGGTCGCCTTGCGCGTCACCGGCCTGCCGCTGTGCGAGGCGCTCACCGTGGTCTTCCACGGCCGCCGCGACCTCGGCACGATCCAGACCTACGTGGCCCACGGCGGCCGCGGCGCGGGCGCAGCGGTCGGGGCCGCCGAGCTGATGCGGGTCCCGTGCGACCTCGATCTGGCGGCCGCGGAGGACCGCGAGGAGGCCGAGCACCTCTACGCCGAGCAGGCGTGCGCGCTGCGCGACGCGCTGGAGGCGGCCGACACCGTGCTCGACATCTGGCGCGAGCCGCTCGAGGACTTCGCGAACGCGCGGGTCGCCGTGGATCGCCGGCTCGGGCTCGACGTCCGGCTCCCGGCGCACCGCCTCCTGCCCGCCGCGCTCGTGGCGCCCGACAAGGGGATCCTGGTCACCGCCGTGTGCGCCGCGCGGCCGCTGGCCGAGGGCAAGCCGCCGATGGGGATCGCGTGCGCCCAGCAGGACGTCGCCCGCGTCTATCCGCTGCCCGACGACCCGGAGCGCTGCCTGGAGGACTTCTTCGCCGCCGCCGCCGATCACGCCCGGCGCGTCGGGGAGCAACTGGGTCGCCAGGAGCAGTCGGTCCGGCGCTTCCTCGAGCTCTCGGGCGAGGGCTACGAGGAAACCGCCTGACTAACCTGCGCGCGGCATGCGCCGCCGCCCCGCGTTGCTGATCGTCGCCGCCTTCGGCGCCTTCGTGTTCCTCGGTCTCTCGTTCCTGCTCGCCCGCGGGCTGGCCGGCTCGAGCGCCGAGCGCGGCAAGGTGCTCGACGTGCTGCGCTATCAGGCGCAGGGCGACGCGGCGGCCGTGCTCGCCCAGCTCCCTGCGTGCCGCGCCGAGCCGGCGTGCGTACAGGTCACGCGCACGCGCGTGGCGCGGCTCGCGCGCCCCGGCGCGGTGCAGATCCTCAACTACGAGCCGAGCGTGCGCCTCTCGCTCACGCGCCGCACCGGCACCGGGCGCGTGGCATGGCGCGCGGGGGAGAGCCGGCCGGTCGTCCAGTGCGTGCGCGTACGCCGGGAGGGCCCGCTCACCGGCGGGGGCGCCCAGCTGATCGCGCTGTCGAACCCGATCGGGCTGGAGGAGAGCTGCACCGGCTGAGCTAACGACCGCGCGCCGGCTGGCGCTGCGGGGTGTGCGGGTGCGCCGGGCGCCGCAGCGGACGCGGGCGGGCGTCGCGCAGCTTGGAGTGGTCGCGCAACCGTGTCTGCGCGGCGTCGGCGTCAGGGAGCGGCACACCGCCGGTCGGGCGCGGCTTGGGCTTGGACGGCAGGCGGTCGTTGCCGCCTCCGCCGCCTCCCTCGTCCTCCTCGGGCGGCTTCCACGACGAGGACGTGTCCGAGCGCAGGAACATCATGAACAGCACCACGCCGAGGGCCAGCGCGATGAGGTGGAGCGCACCGAAGATGACCATCAACTCTTCATCGGGCGTCATGACCAGAGACTACCCGCCCCGGCGGGCTGTGAGACGGCCGTTCGCTACCATCCGCTGCCGCTCATGGCCGCTTCCACCGACACCTCCTCCAAGCTCGATGTGACCGCCCGCGCCGCGGAAGGATCCCGCTCCGCCCGCCGCCTGCGCCGCACCGGCCAGGTGCCCGGCATCATCTACGGCGGCGAGGGTGGACCGCAGCTGTTCGCGGTCGACGGTCGCATCCTGCGCAACACGCTCGCGCGTTCGGGTGCGATCCTCGAGGTCGCGATCGACGGTGCCGCCGCCGCCCCGGTGCTCGTCAAGGACCTCCAGCGCCACCCCGTGCGGGGCGAGGCGGTCCACGTTGACTTCCTGCGCGTCGACATGAAGGTCGCGATCCACACCACCGTGACGCTCGAGATCGTGGGCGCCGACCACGCGCCCGGCGTGGTCGAGGGTGGCGTGCTCTCCCAGGGCGTGGTCGAGCTCAACATCGCGGCGCTACCGGGCGACATCCCGGACTCGATCCGGTTCGACGCCTCCGGCCTCGAGATGAACTCGACCGCGACGCTGTCGCAGCTGACCGCCCCGCAGGGCGTCACGCTGCTCGACGATCCCGACGAGACGGTGCTCGCCACGGTCACCCCGCCGACGCAGGAGCCGGTGGACGAGGAGATCGAGACCGAGACCGGGCTGGTCGGCGAGGGCGAGGGCGACACCGGCGAGGAGGCCGAGCAGTCGGCCTCCGGGTCCTGAAGCGCTTCTCCTCGGCGCCGGTCGACTGGCTGATCGTCGGCCTGGGGAATCCGGGCGGCCGCTACGACGGCACCCCGCACAACGTCGGCTTCCAGGTCGCCGACGCGCTGAGCGAGCGCTGGGACCTGCCCAAGCCGCGCAAGAAGTTCGCCGGCGAGCTGGCCGAGGGACGCACCGGGCCCTGCGGCCCGCGCGTCGCGCTGCTCAAGCCGCAGATCTACATGAACGAGGCGGGCCGCTCCGCCGGCCCCGCGCGCGGCTCGTTCAAGCTCGCGCTCGACCGGGTGCTCGTGATCCACGACGAGATCGACCTGCCGTTCGGCGACATCCGCACCCGGCTGGGCGGAGGCCTGGCCGGGCACAACGGGCTGAAGTCGCTCAAGCGCGAGCTGGGCAGCGCCGAGTTCCACCGCGTACGGATCGGCGTCGGGCGCCCGGACACGACCGACCCGGAGCTCGTCTCCGCGCACGTGCTGGGCAAGTGGCGCCAGAACGCGAGCGAGGTGCGCGAGCTCGTCGAGCGCGCGCGCGACGAGGCCGAGCGGGTCGTCCTCGACGCTTCATAGCGTACGCCTGTACGTGATAGCTTACGCGGATGCCGCCCCGCGACTGGGACGCCACCACGTACGAGCGTCTCTCGGCGCCGATGACGGCCATGGGCACCGACGTGCTCGACCGCCTCGTGCTGCGCGGGGACGAAACGGTGCTCGACGCCGGGTGCGGCACCGGCAACGTCACCCGCGCGCTGCACGAGCGCCTGCCGGACGGGCGCGTGATCGCCGTCGACGCCGCGCCGTCGATGGTCGAGCAGGCGCGCGCGCTGCTCCCCGCCGAGGTCGAGGTCCGTCAGGCCGATCTCCTGGAGCTGACGCTCGACGAGCCCGTGGACGCCGTGCTCTCGACCGCGACGTTCCACTGGATCGGCGACCACGAGCGCCTGTTCGCCGGCCTGCGGGCCGCGCTCAAGCCGGGCGGCCGGCTGGTGGCGCAGTGCGGGGGCCACGGCAACGTCGCCGAGGTCAAGCGGGCCGGCCTGGATGTGGCGGCCGAGGCGCCCTACGCGGAGCACTTCGCGGGCTGGTCGACCGACTGGACGTTCGCCACCCCGCAGGAGACCGAGCGGCGTCTGCATGCGGCCGGCTTCACCGACGTGTGGTGCTGGCTGACGCGCGTCGACGTCGACCCCGGCGATCCCGCCGCCTACCTGCGCGCGATCTGCCTGGGCTCGTTCCTCAGCCGGCTGCCCGATGAGCTGCGCGAGCCGTTCGTCGCCGCCGCGCTGGAGCGTCTGCCCGACCCGCTCGCGATCCACTACGTACGGCTGAACATCCTCGCCCGCGCCTAGCATGCCGTGCGCATGAAGACGCTTCATGTCCGCAACATCCCCGACGACCTGCACCGCTCCCTGAAGGAGCGTGCCGCGCGGGAAGGCACGACGATGTCCGGGCTCGTCCTGCGTGAGCTGCCGCGGCTGGCGCACAACCCCTCGCCCGAGCAGGTGCTGGCCCGCATCAGGCAGCGCCCCCCGTCGGCGGCGCCCCGGCGGCCGAGCTAGCTGGCCAGGCCGTCGGCGGTTGATGTGCGAGCGGCGCAGCTACTACGGCGAGGATTGCCCCAGGCCCGGTTGACCGGACACCTGGCTGGTGAATCGGGGGACCATGCCATGGCGGCCTGACGGAGGGTCTCGCGTGCCTGGCTGGGGGAATCGCCGCGATCTCGACGCGATCCGCGACGTCCACCCGACCGCGCCCGCGCTGGAAGTCGACCCGCCGGCGTTGTGACCGCGACCACGGGCGACGCCGCAGGGGCGTTCTAGAATCGCCCGGACACAAGCCGCGCGAGCTCCGCGTGGCCGTTCGTCGTGCCCTGACCGCATGTCCCTCCGCCCGTTTCTCACCCATCTCGAGCGCCATCCGGACGCCGCCAAGCTGGCGGAGCCCGACGCGCGCGCGTTCGTCTCGCACGCGCTGCGCCCGTACCTGATCGCGGCGCTCGCGGACCGCGACGCGCGGCGGCCGACCGTGGTGGTGGCGGGCGACGACCGCGCGGCGCGCGACCTCGCCGCCGACCTGCGCGCCTGGCTGCATCCGCGGGCCGTGCGCTTCTATCCCAGCCGCGGCGTCGCGTACGAGTCGCATCTGACCCCGCCGGCGCATCTCGTGGGTCTGCGCGTCGCCGCGCTGGATGCGCTGCGTGACGTCGCCGAAGGCGAGCGCGACGGAGGAGCGTCTCGCCTGGCAGGCGAAACCCGGTCCCCGGGCGCCGAGGCGCCGGTGATCGTGGTCTCCGCCGTGGCGCTGAGCGAGAAGGTCCCGGACCCCGCGCTGCGCCCGCACGGGTTCCGCCTCGCGGTGGGGGAGCTGCTCGACCTCGACGAGGCCGCCGGCGACCTCGTCGCCGCCGGCTACGAGCGGGTCGACCAGGTGGAGGACCGCGGCCAGTTCGCGGTCCGCGGCGGGCTGCTCGACGTCTACCCGGCGACGGAGGAGCGCGCCATCCGCGTCGACCTGTTCGACGACGAGATCGAATCGCTGCGCTGGTTCTCCACGTTCACGCAGCGCTCGCTCGGCGACACCGACGTCGTCGAGATCTCGCCGGCCGCCGAGCTGGCACCCGAGCACCGCGAGCTGGCGGAGATCGCCGCGCTGGAGAACGCCGACGACCGCCCGGACGTCGCCGAGCTGCTGCCGGTCGACGACTTCCGCGACCTGCTCGACCTCCTGCCCCAGGAGGCGGAGGTGGTGCTCGCGGCGGAGGAGGACGTCGAGCCCGCACTGCGCGACCACTGGGACGACGTCTGCGCCGCGTTCCACGACATCGACGCGCACCACCTCTACGTGCACCCCGACGGCATCGTCGCGCAGCTCGACGCGCGCCGGCCGCTGCGGCTCTCCTCGATCTCGGGAACCCAGCCGCTCGAGTTCCGTGCCCAGGCAGCCGAGTTCGCCGCGCGCTCGCTGCGCGAGGCGGAGCCGGAGCTCGAGAAGCTCGTGCGCTCAGGCTACACGACGCTCGTCAACTGGCCCAACCGCGGCGGGGGCGAGCGGGCGGCGTACAACCTCGCGCGCGTCAAGGCTCGCTGGGAATATCCGTTCCCACCCCCGACCCCAAACGGCCCGGGCCTCGTCTTCCAGGAGGCCCGGCTGCGGGACGGCTTCGTCGCCCCCTGCCTCAAGCTCGCCGCCGTCCCCGAGCACCGGCTGATCCACCGCCGCAAGGCGAGCACGCGGCCGGCGCGCAAGGGCCGCGGCCTGCTGCGCTCGTTCACCGACCTGCGCACGGGCGACTTCATCGTGCACGAGGATCACGGCGTCGCGCGCTTCGCCGGCTTCGACACAAAGACCGTCGGCGGCATCACGCGCGACTACCTGAACCTGGAG
>JBPCNM010000303.1:0-5544 GCA_051001255.1 Solirubrobacteraceae bacterium | reverse complement strand
CTGGTGCACCGAGCAGCGACCCTGGACGTGCACCGCGGCGCCGCTCTCGCACACCTCCGAGATCTCGGCGACGCCTTCGCGGGTCGTCGCCGAGAGCGTGCCGGACCGGTCGCCGAGCGTCAGCCGCAGGCACTCGCGGCCGTCGCGCCCCGTCTGCAGCTCGCGCTCGCGCACCAGCAGGACGCACTCGACTGCCTGTCCGTCGGAGAGTTGGCGTACGACCATGGGGTCGAACCGTAGATCCGGGATCGGACAGGATCGCTGCCGCCGGCCACGCCGGTGGGCCCGCCTGCGGCGTACCTCGCTGCCGAGTGGCGACTTGGCAAGCCTCACGCGTACGAACTCGCCACTCGGCGTCTGCGCGGCGCTGTAGCGTGCGGCCCTATGGAGCGCACGGCGCTGATCACCGGCGGCACCGGCGGGCTCGGACGGGCCGTCGTGGCCGCCTTCGTGGCCGACGGCTGGCGCGTCGTCGTGCCGGACGCGCGGCCGGCGGAGCTCGAGGGCGCCGAGGTGGTGCAGGCCGATCTGACCGATCCGAGCGACGTGGCCCGCGCCGTGCAGACCGCGACCGCGCAGCCACCGGCGCCGCTCCACGCCGTCGTCAACCTCGTCGGCGGCTTCGCCGCCGGCCAGCGGGTCGCCGACACGCCGCTCGCCGACTTCGAGGCGCAGTTCGCGCTCAACCTGCGCCCGACCTACCTCGTCACCCAGGCCGCACTGCCGGCGCTCGTCGGCGCGGGCGCCGGCGCCGTCGTGTGCGTCTCCTCACGCTCGGCGCTGCACCCGTTCGCGGGCGCGGCCGGGTACTGCGCGTCCAAGGCGGCCGTGATCGCGTTCGCCCAGGTCGTGGCGCGCGAGCACGCCGCCGACGGCGTGCGCTGCAACGCGGTGCTCCCGCAGATGATCGACACCCCGGCCAACCGCGCGTCGACGCCGCCCGAGCAGCACGCCGGCCTGACGCCGCCCGCGGAGATCGCCGCCGTGATCCGCTTCCTCTGCGGCCCGGAGTCCGCGCCGACCACCGGCGCGGCGATCCCGGTCTACGGCGGGCCGTGATCAGCCGCCGTAGAAGCGGATCGCCCGGTCGGCGAGCGCCCGCGTGCGGCGCTCGTTGCCGATCGCGTTGAAGGTGATCGCCACGCCCGGGATGGCGCGGCCGGCGAGCTTGCGCGCGGGGCGCACGCCGAGCATCTTGGCCAGCCGCAGCGCGAGCGCCTCGTCGCGCTGCAGCTTGGACCCGAGGTAGGCCTCGACCACCGTCGAGCCGACCCCGTCGAGCGCCTGGCGCGCGGTCGCGGGGTCGGGGTAGAAGTCGTGGAGCACCAGCAGCTCGGCCGGCCGCATCGGGTCGCGCGGGTCATAGCCGTACGCGGCGGCGACGTAGAACACGAGCCGCGCCTGGATCCAGGCGAGCGCCACGAGGTCGGGCACCATCGTCACGAAGCCGCCGACGCCGGTCGCGGCGCCCTCGAAGCGTGCCAGCGTGGCGTGGCGCTTCTTGGCCATCTTCGCCAGCTCGGCCGGCGCGACGGCGTAGCGGCCGCGCTTCTCGTCGGCCCAGCGCGCGGCCTGCGGCGCGAACGTCCGCCCGGCGGCCAGCGCGATGTGCTCCGGGGCGCGGACCGGGTCGAGTCGCAGCCGATCCCAGAGGCCCGGCGGGAGCTGGCGGGCGGAGGTCGCGTCGTCGCCGGTGACGCTCACCGCCTTGAATCTACCCGGCGGCTACCCTTGACGCCATGCGACGGGCGCTCACGATCATCTCACTCAGTCTCTCGATGTCGGCGCTGCTCGCCTCCGCGGCGGCCGCCCAGGAGCCCGCGCCGGAGGAGCGCATCCGCGCCGGCGTCACCGTCTCGGGCGTCGACGTCGGCAACCTCACCGTCGCCGAAGCGACGGCCAGGCTCGCGCAGGCACTCGGGCCGGTGCTCGCGCAGGACGTCGTGGTCACCGTCGCCCGCAGGCAGTTCACGCTGACCATGAGGGACATGAAGTTCTCCTTCCGGCCCGACAAGACCGCGCTGCGCGCCCTGTACGCCGGTCGGGCCGCGCCGCCCGCGCCCGACGGCACGCTGCCGCCGGCGTCGGCCGAGCCCTCGGTGACCTACCACAACGCGCCGATCTGGCGCTTCGCGAAGGCGATCCGGCGCGACGTGGACGTCGCGCCGCGCGACGCCAGGGTGCGGATCACGGTGACCAGGCTGATCAAGCGCTCCGGCCACAAGGGGCGCGCGCTCGGCGTCCGCTCGCTCGTCGACGCGATCCGCAGGACGGTCGCCGACCCGCTCGCGACGCGCGCGCTCGAGCCCGGGCGCAAGACGGTCGCGCCGAGGGTGCGGACCAAGGAGCTCAAGCGGGTCTACCGCACGGTGGTCACGATCGATCGCGCGAGCTTCCGGCTGCGGCTGTTCAAGCGGCTGAAGGTCGTCGAGCGCTACGGGGTCGCCGTGGGGCAGCCGGCCTACCCCACCCCCACCGGGCTGTTCTCGATCCAGAGCAAGCAGGTCAACCCGACCTGGACGGCGCCCAACTCGCCCTGGGCCGGGGAGATGGCCGGCCAGTCGGTCGGCGGCGGCGCCCCCGACAACCCGCTCAAGGCCCGTTGGATGGGCGTCGACGGCTCGATCGGCATCCACGGCACCGGGGAGCCCTGGTCGATCGGGTCGCGCGCGTCGCACGGCTGCATCCGCATGGCCGTGCCCGACGTGATCGAGCTGTTCAAGCGCGTGCCGCTCGGCACGCCCGTGCTCATCGGGTAGTGACCGCGGCGCGCCGGTCCGAGCGCTCGGAGAAGATCCTTGGCGGCGGTTGAGATCGAGCGGCTCGCGGCGCGCGCCCGCGAGGAGGGCCGGCTCGGGATCGACACCGAGTTCATCCCCGAGGGCCGCTACCGGCCGCTGCTCTGCCTCGTCCAGATCTGCGTCGGCCGGGAGGTCGCGGTGCTCGATCCGCTCGAGGGCGACCTCGGCGACACCGCCCCGCTCGCCGCGGTGCTCGCCGACCCTGCGGTCGAGGTGGTGCTGCACGCCGGTCGCCAGGACGTCGCGATCCTCCGCCGCGCCTGGGGGACGGCGTTCACCAACGTGTTCGACACGCAGATCGCCGCCGGCTTCGCGGGCTTCTCCGCCCAGGCGGGCTACACCGGCCTGCTCCACGACGTGCTGAAGATCGGGTTGGCGAAGTCCGCCTCGTTCACGCGCTGGGACGCGCGGCCGCTCACCCCGGAGCAGCTGCGCTACGCCGGCGAGGACGTCGAGCACCTGCTGCCGCTCACCGACGAGCTCCAGCGCCGGCTGGCCGAGCGCGGCCGGCTCGGGTGGGCGCGCGAGGAGTGCCAGGTGATCGCCGAGGCCACCGACGAGCGCGACCCCGGCGAGGTCTGGCGCCGGCTGCCGCGGATCTCGGGCCTGGGGCCGCGCGAGCGGGCCCTCGCGCGCGAGCTGGGCGCATGGCGCGAGCGCACGGCCGCCGCCGAGGACCGCCCCGTCGGTTCGGTCGTGCGCGACCCGACGCTGGTCGAGCTGGCCAAGCGCGACCCGAAGACCACGAAGGAGCTGGGGCAGATCCGCGGAGCGGGCCCCGACGTCCTGCGCCGCCGCGCGCTCGAGATCCTCGCCGCACTGGAGCGCGGCCGCGCCGCGGAGCCGATCCGGCTGGAGGAGGGCGAGCGGCTCGCGACCGACGCCGTCGACGGCCCGACGATCGCGCTCGCCGAGGCGCTGGTCCGCGCGCGGGCGCACGAGGCGGGGCTCGCGTACGAGCTGATCGCGGCCCGCGCCGACCTCGCCCCCGTCGTGGTGTCCGTGCGGCGCGCACAGCCCGAGCCGGACGTGCGGACCCTGCGCGGCTGGCGCCGCGAGCTGGTCGGCGCCGAGCTGCTCGAGCTGCTCGGCGGCAAGCGCAGCCTGGGTGTGGTCGACGGCCGCGTGCAGGTGGGCTGAGGGGCTCGAGCAGCCGAGCCGGGCGCGCGTCAGCCCAGCCAGGCGGCGAGCTCGTCCAGCGCGGCGGGCTTGACGTAGTAGTAGGCCCACAGCCCCTGGCGCTCGGAGTCGACGAGACCGGCGTCGCGGAGCTTCTTGAGATGATGCGACAGGGTGGGTTGGGAGACGTCGAAAAGCGGTACGAGCTCGCACACGCAAACCTTGCCGGCGTGCTTGCGCAAGACGTCGACGAGCTGGAGGCGGATCGGGTCGCCGAGCGCCTTGGCGACCTGCGCGATGCGCAGCGCCTGGGCGCGTTCGACGTCGGGGTAGACGACGGGCTCGCAGCAGCGCTCGCCCTTGGCGCGCTTGGTCTTGGGCGCCAGCTCTAGTTCGACGGCCATCGATGGAACCGTAGCGTACATGCGGCAAGCTGCCGTTGCCGGCTGGATCGGCCGGCACGCGAGCGCCTCATGCGCTGCCCGGAGGTCTGAGCAGCCACTCCCCGGCGAGCATCGTCCCGGCCACGCGCGCTCCCTCCAGGTCGGCGAACGGGTCGCGGTCCAGGACCACGACGTCGGCAACCAGTCCCGGGGCGAGCTGCCCGCGGCGCTGCTCGGCGCCTTCGAGCCACGCCGGCGCGGACGTGAACGACGCGAGCGCGTCCTGGAGGCCGATCGCCTGCTCGGGCCGCCACGCGGGGCGCTCGTCCGCGGTGCGCAGGACCGCCGCGCGGACGCCGGCGAGCGGGTCGAGCGCCTCGATCGGCGCGTCCGATCCGCCGGCCAGGCGTACGCCGGCCTCGCGCAGCGAGCGGTACGGATACGCGTGCACGGCGCGCTCGCCCCACAACCGGTCGGCCACGTCGCGGTCGCTCGTGGCGTGTGTGAACTGGACCGAGGCGGCGAGGCCGAGGCGCGCGAAACGCGGCACGTCGTCGGGGTGCACGCACTGGGCGTGCTCGATCCGATGGCGCAGGCGGGCCGGGCGCCAGACCCCCTCGGTCGCCGCGAACGCGTCGAGCGCCTCGCGGTTGGCCAAGTCGCCGATCGCGTGCACGGCGACGGGCAGGCCGCGCCCCGCGGCGCGCCGGACGATCTCGGCGAGGGCCGCCGCCGACGTGATCTCCATGCCCGTGCCGTCGAGCAGCCGCGCGGTGCGCGAGCCGAGCGTGCCGTCCATGAACGCCTTGACGTAGCCGATGCGGAAGCGGTCGTCGGCGCGGCTGGTGTCGCGTGCCTGGCCGGCGCCGCCGGCGATGACGGCCGCGCGGGTCCCGTCGCCGTCGCCGGCCAGCGTGCCGGCCGGGAGCGACTGCCAGACGCGCACGGTCAGCTCGCCGGCGTCCCGCAGCGCGGCGAAGAGCTCCGGTGCGTCGCGGCCACCGTCCTTGTCGTGCACCGCCACGACGCCCGCGGCGGCGACCGCCGGCAGCGCCTCGCGCATCGCCGCGAGCGCCTCGGCCCGGGTGGGCCCGAAGCGTGCCTCGAATCGCCAGGCGGCCTCCTCGCGCAGGATCCCCGTCGGCTCGCCGTCCGCGTCGCGCTCGACCACGCCGCCGGGCGCGTCGAGGTCGCCGCCGGCCAGCGCGAGCGCGGCGGAGTTCAGCCACAGCGAGTGGCTG
>JBPCNM010000302.1:0-5009 GCA_051001255.1 Solirubrobacteraceae bacterium | reverse complement strand
CTCCAGGCCCTGCTCGGAGAGCACGCTCCGCTCCAGCCGCTCGTGCGCCGCGAGCGCGCGCCGCAGCACCACGTACTGCTCGTTGACCAGGTGGGTGAACGCCTTCTCGGTCAGCGCGATGAACGGGACGTCGTAGGGGACCTCGAAGACCGGGAAGCCCAGCTCGGCGGCCGCCTCGCGCAGCGCCTCGGGCGGCTCGGCGTGCGCGAAGCCGGTCCCCAGGCCCAGGCCGGCCAGTTCGTGGCGGGCCAGCCGCTCCACGAACGCGCGCTGGGTCGCCGCGTCGGGCAGGTTCATGCCGGTGGTGAGCAGCAGCTCGCCGCCCGACAGCCATGGCGTCGGGTCGGCCAGCTCTGAGATGTGCACCCAGCGCACGGGCCGGTCCAGGCCCGCCTCGCCGGCGACGAGCCGGATGTCGAGGTCGCGGATCAGGTCACGGAGCAGGAGCACGATCGCTCCTCTCTAGTGCAGCTCGAGCCTCCGCGACGCCTCCTCGAGCACCGGCCGCAGCACGCTGCGGATCTCCTCGAACTGCTCGGGGCCCGCGATCAGCGGCGGTGCGAGCTGGATCACCGGGTCGCCCCGGTCGTCGGCGCGGCAGATCAGCCCGCGGTTCCAGATCTCGCCGGAGAGGAAGCCCCGCAGCAGCCACTCGGACTCGTGCTCGGAGAACGTCTGCTTGGTCTCGCGGTCCTTGACGAGCTCGAGCGCCCAGAAATAGCCCATGCCGCGCACGTCGCCGACGATCGGGATGTCGCGCAGCGAGTCGAGCATCGCGCCGAAGGCGGCCTCGTTGTCGCGCACGTGCTGGAGCAGGTCCTCCCGCTCAAACACGTCGAGGTTGGCCAGCGCGATCGCCGAGGCGACCGGGTGCCCGCCGAACGTGATGCCGTGCAGGAACGACGCCTTGCCCTCCGCGAACGGCGCGAACACCTTGTCGGACGCGATCACCGCGCCCATCGCGGCGTAAGAGGACGTCAGCCCCTTGGCGGTCGTGATGATGTCGGGCTCATAGCCGAACTTCCCGGCACCGAAGTACTCGCCCAGGCGGCCCCAGGCGCAGATCACCTCGTCGGAGATGAACAGGATCCCGTACTCGTCGCAGATCTCGCGGACCTTCTGGAAGTAGCCCGGCGGCGGGCCGAAGCAGCCGCCGGAGTTCTGCACCGGCTCGAGGATCACGCACGAGACGGTCTCCGGGCCCTCGAACTCGATCCGCTCGCGGATCGCCTCCGCCGGGTCGTCGACCTCGGGGCGGTACGGGTTGGTGTTGGCGACGTGGGCCGAGCCGGGGAACAGCGGCTCGAACGGCCGCCGGGCGTCCGGGATGCCCGTCGCCGTCAGGGCGCCCATGGTGGTGCCGTGGTAGGCGAGCTTGCGCGAGATGACCTTGTAGCGCCCGGCGTTGCCGGTGAGCTTGTGGTACTGGCGGCAGAGCTTGAGCGCCGAGTCGACCGCCTCCGAGCCGCCGGAGGTGAAGAACACGCGGTTCAAATCGCCCGGCGCGAGGCCGGCGATGCGCGCGGCCAGCTCGATCGCCTTCGGATGCGCGTAGCCCCAGTTGGTGAAGAAGCCGAGCTCCTTCGCCTGGTCGGCACCGGCTTGGGCGACGTCGGCGCGGCCGTGGCCGATGTTCACGCAGTACAGCGCCGACAACCCGTCGAGGAAGCGCTTCGCGTGCTGGTCGTAGACGTAGCAGCCATCGCCGCGGACGATGATGGGCACCTCGTGGGACTCGTCGAAGGCTCCCATGCGGGTGAAGTGCATCCACAGGTGCTTGCGGGCCAGCTCCTGCATGTCGCGCGTCGCGAGTTCCTCGACCGCAGCCATACGCCTCCTCGTCCCGTGCCCGCCCGCGAAGCCGGCTGGGCGTTCGTCCACTTTGTCGACGCGCCTACGCCGATCCGTACAAGCTACAGATGGACCCCGGGGCCTGGCAAGGGAGCGGATAGCACCATCGGGGTGCGATCCGCCCGCCGGCACGAGCGAACGTCAACCCCGCATCGAGGTAGGCCGGCTGGTGCCGGCTGCGCGCGATCGAACATCACCACCCACTGAGGGCAGGCCCGGTTCGTGCCGCGGGCGCGCCGGACGTGTGCCCGGGGCGCGCGGGCGAACGTCAACACCCCACTCAGGGCAGACCCGGTTCGTGCCGCCGGCGCGCCGGACGTGTGCCGAATGTGTGCCGGGCGGGTCTTGTGGTTCCGGTCGGGTGCAGGATCGGGGCGTGCACAACGTCGTACACGTTCGTTTGTTCCGCGTCGTTACGACGTTCGGGGCGCGCTGGGACCTCAACGTCGTGAGCACCGGATGCTCGATCGTCGCTCCGGACCGCCGCCGCGATGTGGCAGATCATTCCCTCGATGCCGCCGTTCGTCGAGGTCACCGTCGTCACCCGGGCACGCCGCTCGCGTCCCGGCCTCGTCATTCACGAGACACGGCGAGCACCGGCGATCCGCACCCGACACGACCTGCCCGTCACCGCGCCGCCGAGAACGCTGACCGACCTCGCCGCCACCCAGCCCAGCGACGCCGTCGAACGCGCGTGCAGCGAGGCGCTCGTCCTGCAGCTCGTCACCGAAGACGAGCTCGAGACAGCCGGGCTGCTCACCCGCCAGGTCGCCCCCGCCCGCAGCGAGCTCGAGCGCAGCATGCTCGTGCTCGTCACGCACGCCGGTCTCCCGCGACCGCGGGTCAACGAGCCGCTCGGCCCATATCGAGTCGACTTCCTCTGGCCGCAGCACCGCGTGATCGTCGAGACCGACGGCCACGCCGCCCACGGCCGCCGCGCCGCGTTCGAGCGCGACCGCGCCCGCGATGCCGACCTCACCGCGCGGGGCTACGCCGTACTCCGATTCACCTGGCGCCAGCTGCGCGACGAACCGCTGCTCGTCGCCGCGCGCCTCGCGCAACTCCTCGCGCCGCGGCTAACCGCGTTGGCGCGCCGCGCGGCTCGCGCAATCCCCGAGCCGCCACCCAGGCCGCATCGACGTCCGGCGCGGCTCAGGCCGCGTTGGCGGCAGCCGCACGCACCGGCGGCGGCGTCAGCAGGGCGGCCACGACGACCATGGTGAACGCGAGGCCCTGAAGCACGATGCCCAGGGTGTCGGAGGGCATCGGGTCGCCGAAGACGACGATGCCGCCGAGGATGCAGGAGACGTTGGCCGCAGTGGAGGTGGCGGCGATCACCGGGACGGCCGCGCCCTGCTGCATGCCGCGCGCGGACGTGTAGAAGGCGATGACCGACGCGATCGCCGCGATCGCGAGCCACGGGGAGAGCAGCACCTCGGCGATCCCGCCGAGGCCCGTGAGCGCCTTGATGGCTACGTCCGAGACGCCGAAGAGCGTGCCCGCCGCGGCGCCGAGCATGACGCCGTGGTGATGGTCAGGCGCGCCGAGCTTGGGGCCCGAGATGAGCAGGAAGCCGATCGCGAGCATGCCGGCCTCGAACGAGATCATGCCGGCCAGCGAGTACGCGGAGTGCGCGCCGTTGGCCGCCGGCAGCGTGACTATCAGCAGCAGCAGGCCGCCCGCGGTCATCGCGACGCCCGCCCACTGGCGGGGACCGACGTGGAAGCCGAAGATCCGCTCGGCGAGCACCGCGAGCATGACGACGCCCGTGGAGAGCACCGCCTGCACGACCGACATCGGCGCCAGCGCCAGCGCGGCGACGTGGAACAGCCAGGCGCCGGTCGCGATCGCCATGCCGATCGCGAACCACTTCGAGCGGAAGAGCGACTTGCCGCTCGCCAGCGGATGCCGGACGTCCACCGACGGCGCCTCGTTCGCACCGCGGTGCTTGTAGAGGAACCCGAGTTGGGTGGCGACGGCGCAGGTGAGCGCGAGCAGGATGCCGAGGTTCAGGGTCACGTGGATGAAGGAGGCGTGTGGTCGGTTGCCGCCGCGGTGCCGCGGCTGGATCTGACCGGCCCGCCGCGCCCCCGGCGCGGTTCTGGAGGCTGGTCTCCCCTCTCATCGGACCGTGGCGCACGCTTCTTGAGAACCTTGTCGGCACCCAGACCAACGTCCCGGCTGGTGAAAGCTCTCACTGCTCGTCCCTTGCTGCTCGTCGACGTCGACGGCGTGGTCTCACTCTTCGGCTTGACCCACCTACCACCTGCCGGGATGCGCCGACCTCGATCGATGGCATACCCCGTCTGCCCTGCGAACAGGCAGGACCGCCGCCGGCGCGCCGGGCCGGCCTACCTCCAGAGCACGTCACGCGGCTCGAGTCCTGCGCGCAGCGCCTGTCAGCCGCAGCACGGGCACCTCCGGGAGCCGGCCCAGACGCACCGGCAGGCCGGCGGTGCCGAGGCCGACCGAGACGTAGAGGTGCCGGCCGCCCTCGACCACGTGGCCGGCGAGGAAGCGGTCGCCGAACCGGGTCGGCGTGATCGGGCGGCGCAGCAACGCGACGTCGACCTGCCCGCCGTGCAGATGGCCGGACACCGTCAGCGCCACGCGGGCAGGGACCTCTGGGAAGAGATCGGGATCATGGCTCGCGAGGACGACGGCTGCATCCTCGGGCGGCTTTCTCAAGGCCGCCTCAAGATCGGGGTGACGATGGCGCGCATCCGCCAGCCCGGCGACCCACAGGCCGTCGCGCACCGCGACCGCGTCGTTCTCCAGCACGCACACGCCGGCGTCGCGCAGCGCCCAGCCCATCGCGGGGCCCGCGGCGTGCCAGTCGTGGTTGCCGAGCACGGCCACCGAATGCGGCAGCCGCGCCAGCTCGCGCGCGACGTCGCGCACCCGGGCGCGCCCGTTGCCGAGCGGCGTCGAGTCCAGGTAGTCGCCGAGCAGGAGGTGCACGTCGGCGTCCAGGGCGAGCACCGTGTCGACGATCCGCGTCACCCGCGCCGGCGTGCCGTGACCCATGCCGGCGTGCAGGTCGGCCACGAGCGCGACCCGCAGCCCGTCCAGCGCGGCCGGCCAGCCCCGCAGCGCCAGCGGCACCTCGGGCGTGACGAGCGCGCGCGGCTCATACCACGCCGCCCGCCACCCCAGCG
>JBPCNM010000301.1:0-3461 GCA_051001255.1 Solirubrobacteraceae bacterium | reverse complement strand
CGTGACGGCGGCCGCCCTCGCGCGTGCGGCGCCGCGCATCCGCCGGGTGTTCGACGCCGTCGGCGTGCGCGGCTGGCTGTACGCCCTCGACATCGACAACCGGCGCACCGAGGTGGACGTCGACGGCGACCGTCTGGTGCCCCTGGCGTCGACGTTCAAGCTGCTCGTCGCCGTGGCGCTCGTCAGAGCCGTTGATGCCGGTGAGGTCGACCCCAGGGAGACCGTCCGCGTCGGGGTGCGCCGAACGCCCGGCCCGACGGGCATCGCCGCTATGCGCGACCCGATCCGCATCAGCGTGCGCGACCTCGCCTATCTCATGCTCGCCGTCAGCGACAACGCGGCCTGCGACGCACTCTATGACCGGCTGGGTGAGCGGGCCATCGCGGCCGCGATGGCCGATCTCGGGCTGCGCTCGACCGTCGTGCGCGGACCGTCGCGCGCATTCGTACACAGCATGCTCGAGGACCTCGGCGCCGCCGACGAGGAGGAGCTGCCGGCGAGGCTGCGCGAGCCGGGCGCGCTGCGCGCCCTCGCGGTGCTCGACCCGGCCCGCACGAGCGCGAGCACCCCGCGCGAGATGGCCCGCCTGCTGAGCGCGATCTGGTGTGACGACGCGGCGAGCCCCGCCGGCTGTGCGGAGCTGCGAAGGCTGATGGCGCTGCAGGTCTGGCCGCACCGCCTCGCGGCCGGCTTCCCCGCCGACGACGTGGCCGTCTCGGGCAAGACGGGCACGCTGCCTGGGCTGCGCATCGAAGTGGGCGTCGTGGAACTGCCTGAGGCTCGGCGCTTTGCCGTAGCGGCCTTCACCCGCAGCCAGACCGCAACCGCGAACCTTCCGCAGGTCGACGCAGCGATCGGCCAGGTCGCACGCATCGCCATCGACGCGATGCGCGTGACGTGAGCGGGTGCGCAGCAGGCAGCCACGCGGCGGCAACCGTGTAGGACACGTTGGCTTCCTCCTCTTCGGTGCGCCGTGGCGGACCTTCAGTCCAGCTCTGCCGCCGCGGGATCGAGTACGCGCGCGAGGAACCGGCGCGTGCGGTCGTGGCCGGGGCTGCCGATGACCTGCTCGGCGGCGCCCTCCTCGAGGATCACGCCGTCGTCCATGAACACGACCCGGTCGGCCACCTCGCGCGCGAAGCTCATCTCGTGCGTGACGACGATCATCGTCATCCCGTCCTGCGCCAGGCCGCGCATCACCGCAAGCACGTCGCCGACGATCTCCGGGTCCAGCGAGGACGTCGGCTCGTCGAACAGCATCAGCTCCGGCCCCATGGCCAGCGCCCGTGCGATCGCGGCCCGCTGCTGCTGGCCGCCCGAGAGCTGGGCGGGGTACGCGTCGGCCTTGTCGGAGAGACCGACGCGCTCGAGGTTCTGCGCGGCGACCCGCTCCGCCTCGGCCTTCGCCCGTCCCAGGACGCGGCGCTGCGCGATCGTCAGGTTCTCGGTCACCGTCAGGTGCGGGAACAGGTTGAACTGCTGGAAGACCATGCCGATCCGCCGGCGGATCGCGTCGATGTCGACGTCCGGGTCGGTGACCACGTCCTCGCCGATCACCACCTCGCCGGCCGTCGGCGTCTCGAGCAGGTTGATGCAGCGCAGCAGCGTCGACTTGCCCGAGCCCGACGGGCCGATCACGCACACGACCTCTCCTTCCGCGACACGGAAGTCGATGCCCTTGAGCACCTCCAGGTCGCCGAAGGACTTGTGCAGCTCGCGGATCTCGATCATCGCGCCTTGGCCTGCTGGGCCTCGAGCCGGCGGACCACGTACCCGAGCGGCACCGTGATGATCAGGTAGGCCAGGCCGGCGATCAGGATCGGCGTCATGCTCACGTACTGGTTGAGCGAGTCGCGCCCGAACTTCGCTAGCTCGCGCGTCGGCAGCGTGACGCCGAGCAGGTAGACGAGCGAGGAGTCCTTGGTGAGCAGGACCAGCTCGTTCGTCAGCGGCGGCAGGATGATGCGGAACGCCTGCGGGACGATGATCGACACCATCGCCCACGTGTGCGACATTCCCAGCGAGCGGGCGGCCTCCATCTGCCCCTTCGGCACCGCCTGGATTCCCGCGCGGAACGTCTCGGCCATGTACGCCGCCGCGACGAGGCCGAGCGCGATCGTGATCGTGCCGAGGACGCCGCCCGGCAGCTCCGTGTTGAGCGCGATCGGGATGCCGTAGCCGAAGCCGATCAGCACGAGCAGCGCCGGCACGCCGCGAAAGAACTCGATGTAGACCGTGGCGAGCGCCCGGTAGGCGGCGACCGGCGAGAGGCGCATCAGCGCGATCACCAGGCCGAGGACCAGGCCGAAGGCGAACGCGCAGAGGGTGTAGAGGACGGTGTTCTTGAGCGCGACCGTGATGATCTCCGGCCACAGCTCGCGGATCACGTCGACGTCGAAGAACGCGTCGTTGATGCGCCCCCAGTCGGCGAGCGCCGCGAAGACGCCCACCGCCGCGAGGAGGACGAGGTACTGAGCGGCGCGGACCGCTCGCTCCCGTTGCCGGCGAGTCATCCGCCCTACTCCGGCTTCGCGCCGAACCACTTCTCGTAGAGCTTGTCGTAGGTGCCGTCCGCCTTCGCCTGCTCGATCACGTCGTTGACGGCCTGCTCGAGCTTCTGGCTCGTCCCCTTCTTCATGCCGAAGCCATACTGCTCGCCCGTATCGAACTGCGCCGCGACGTCGAGCTCCGGATTCTGCTTGACGTAGTCGAGCAGGACCGGGATGTCGTTGACGGCGGCCGGGATCTGGCCGCTCTTGACGCTGCTCAGCTCGAGGGCGAGGTCCTCGTAGTCCTTGATCTGCACGTCGTCTGGAGCATTCTTCTCGGTGTAGAGCTTGCCGGTCGTCCCGGACTGGACTCCGATCGTCTTGCCGCCGAGATCCTCGAGCGACTCGATCCCGCTGCCCTTCTCGACGAGCAGCGCATGGTTGGCGTCGAAGTAGGGGGACGAGAACGCGATCTTCTGCTCGCGCTCGGGCGTGATCGTCATCGCGGCCGCGGCGATGTCGCACTTGCGGGCGTTGAGGTCCTCGCCGGACTGGATCCCCTCGAACGGGGTGTCGACGATGCTCTGCTCGACGCCGAGCTTCTTCGCGACGAGGTCGATCATGTCGACGTCGAAGCCGACGATCTCCCCGCCCCGCTCGAACTGGAACGGCTGGTAGGGCAGGTGGGTGCAGGTCGTGATCTCGCCGTCCTTGACCAGGTCGACGCCGCTGTCGGCGGCGGCGGCGCCGCCCGCCGAGTCGTCCTCGCCGCACGCGCCGAGCGCCAGCGCCGCCGCGGCCAGCAGCACGCCTAGTCCCACCGATCCACGTTGCATCTCGTTGCCTCCCTGGATGAGTCCCCGATGATCAGTAGCGCGCGTTCGCCGGATCGCGCGAGCCGGAGGTCTCTGGCACGACCTCCACGCCGCCCTCGATCCGCGCGTCTGTGGGTGCGGGCTGGTTGCCCGCGCC
>JBPCNM010000300.1:0-2869 GCA_051001255.1 Solirubrobacteraceae bacterium | reverse complement strand
CCGTACAGCAGGGCGCCGAGGATCACCCCGGTCCAGCGCTTGCCGATCAGCTCGATCGCGTGGTGGTACTGCGGGCAGAGGTGGTAGTCGGGCCGGTAACCCGTCACATCGGCCAGCTTCCCGGTGGCGCATCGGACTGGTCGGTCGTCGCGTGGTACGGCTGGCCGCCGCTCGCGGCCCAGGGCACGAGCACGTCGAAGTCGAGCTCCCGGATGAGCTCCAGGCTCTCGACGTACGCGGGCCGGTCGCTGAAGTCGAGCACTGCCGCGATCCACTCGCCGTCGTCCAGGTAGATCGTGTCGCCCGTGAACAGCACGCGGTGCTCTGCACTGCTCCAGAGAAACACGGTCGCCCCGGGCGTGTGCCCGGGCGTCGGGACCACCTCGAAGTCGTCGTCGAGCGTGTGCCGAGCGGAGAACGACTCGTCCACCGCCGTCTTCTCGGCGACCGCCTCACGCTCGTCCTCGTGGACGAAGAGCGGGCTCGTCACCCACTCGGAGGCGAACCCGGCCTCGTGGCGGTGGTTGAGGTACTGGCGCGAGATGCCCCCGAGCTCCTCGATCGCCTCGGCCTCCGATCCGAGCTCGGTGGCGCTGTAGACGAGCAGGTTGCCCGGCTCGCGCTGCAGCAGGAAGGCTCGGACATCCAGCGCCGGGGCGAACGGCAGCGGCTCGGGATCGGAGGCGTACAGCCCGGGGATGATCGCCTGCATCAGGGCATCGCCTCGGCCGACTGACCGCGGCGGTCGCTGCTCACGCCGTGGAGCGCTTCCGCCGGCCGGTGGAAGTTGCCATAGACCACCGCAACGCTCATCTTCATTTGTACCCCTTTGGTGCTAAGGATTGCTTGGCAAGCATAGCGGTTCGTCTCGCCCTCCGGCGTCAAGGCGGGACGCGCATCCCGCGTGCGGGTAGCATCGCCTCCATGATCAGCAAGCTCGACTTCATCGGGGTTCCGTCGCAGGACAGCGAGCGTTCACGCAGCTTCTACGTCGACACGCTCGGGCTGCGTCCGGACGAGCACTCGCGCTTCGAGGCGTGGGCGGGCGAGACGTGCCTCGGCATCTGGGAGCCCGAGCGGCTCGGCATGCCGTTCGCGCCGCAGAAGAATGCCCACCCCGCGCTGCATGTCGACGACGTCGCGGCGACGCGCGCCGAGCTCGAGGCCAAGGGCATCGTGTTCGCAGGCGAGACCATCGACACGGGCGTCTGCCACATGGCCCTCTTCACGGACCCCGACGGCAACGACCTCATGCTGCATCACCGATACGCCCCGCACGAATGAGGGGCGCGCCCTAAGGCTCTAGCCTTCCGTCACGGCCTCGCCCGACTACGCACCTGCGGCGCGGTCGAGCTGACCTCCGGCGTGCGCGCCGGCGCCGCGCACCCGCTGCCGTCTCCAGGCGAGCGAGTTCTCGATCGTGACCTCGGGCCGGAGCAGGTCGGGGTCGAAGTCGTCGAACGGCCGCTGCGCAGCCAGGCGCATGGGCCAGTCGGGGTTGGCGAGCGCTCCATGGCCGAGGGCGACCAGGTCGGCGTGCCCCTGCTCGAGCAGTCGCGCCGCGAGCCGCTCGTCGTGCATGCCGCCGTTCGCGATCACCGGCACTTCGGCGACGCGGCGCGCGAGACCGGTGATGCTCACCCCGGGGGCCAGGAACGACGTCTCGTCCCAGTGAGCGCCCTCGCTCGCGACATGGATGTAGGCCGGGCCCGCGGCTCCCAATCGCTCGAAGATGACCTCCGCCTCGTCGGGTCCGCTCCAGCGGTACGCGAGATCGTTGACCTTGACCTGCGAGACGCGGACGGCGACGGGGAAGTCGGTGCCGGCGGCCGACGCGACGGCGTCGAGGACCTCGACGACGATGCGGACGCGGTCGGCTGCCGAGCCTCCGTATGCATCGGTGCGCCGGTTGGTGTACGCCGTCAGGAACTGGTCGAGCAGGTAGCCGTTGGCCCCGTGAACCTCGACGCCGTCGAAGCCGGCGGTGCGAGCACGCGCCGCGCCGGCGGCGAATCCGGCCACCGCTTCCGCGATGTCGCCGACCGTCATCTCGCACGGCAGGCCGTAGGCGCCGTCGCCACCGTAGCCGGGCAGCATGCGGCCCAGCGGCTGGACGGCGGACGGAGCGACGGCGACATCGCGATGGCGGTTGCCCTGCACGAGCGCGCCGGCGTGCATGAGCTGCATGAAGATGCGTCCGCCGGCTGCGTGGACGGCGTCGGTCACGCGCGCCCAGGCGCGAACCTGGCCGTCGGTCACGATCGCCGGCTGGTTGGCGTACGCCTGGCTGTGCGCGTGGTCGGTGTACGTTCCCTCGGTGACGATCAGCCCGAAGCCGCCGCGCGCGTAGTCGGCGTAGTACTCGACCATGTTGTCGGTCGGCACGCCGTCGCCGGCCGTGCTCACGCGTGACATCGGCGCGGCGACGACGCGGTTCGCCAACGGGACGTCGGCGACGGTGACGGGTGCGAGAAGCGGGTGGCAAGCGGTCACGGGATGCGGGCTCCATGGAGTTCGAGTGCGAGAGAGGTCGGCTGGCCGCCGTTGATGCGCACCAGGTCCTGAGGGCACGCCGACACGACGACGAGCACGTCGGCGAGGGCGCGCAGCGTCAAGCCGTCGCCCGCCCGGGTCGCGGCGGGCAGCCACTCGAGGCGCCCACCGACGACCGGGATGTTCATGAAGAGGTTGACGGGCTGCGGCACGAACAGCGGGCGCAGCCCGTGAGCGGCCAGCGCGCGCGAGAGGTTGTCGGCGCACGAAGCATGCCCGCCCGCGACGCCGAGCTCGCGACACCGCTCGGCGTCGCACGCGGCGAGGAGCATGTCCTGCGCGCCCGGCGAGTCTTCTGCCACCAGCTCGCGCAGCG
>JBPCNM010000299.1:0-6263 GCA_051001255.1 Solirubrobacteraceae bacterium | reverse complement strand
CGAACGGGGCGTAAGCCGGCCCGGCCTGCCAGTAGGGCACGCGGCGGCCCTCCCAGTCGACCTCGCGCGCCGAGGGCTCCTCCCCGCGCTCGACGCGCTGGGCGTCGGCCTCGCACGCGGGAACCGGGCGCTCCTCGCCGTAGGGCGGCGACCATGTGACGTCGCGCGACGACGGGCCGTGGCGCGGGTCGAAGAAGCACGGCGGCCGGCGCTCGGGCGGCGTCTCGCCCGCGAAGCGTGCCTTCGCCGACGCCATCGCCCAGCGGCCCTCCTCCAGCGCGGCGCTGACGGGCGCCAGGTCCTGCGGGGATCGCGCGCGCTCCCACTGCTCCTCGGCCTCGGTGTAACGCGTGACCGCATGGTCGTAGTCCGCCTTGCCCTGCGGGTCGGCGGTCGGCATCTGCACGTCGAGGTCGAGCGCGCGGATGTCGTCGCCCAGCGCGACCAGGTCGTCGCGCGCGTTGCGCTTGGCCTCGGCGAGCTCGGCCGCGTCGCGCCGGCGCTTCTTGCGGCGGCCCACCAGCACCGCCGCCCCGCCCGCGCCCAGCAGGCCGAGCAGGATCAGGCCGCCGGCGCCCGAGCCGTCGCCGTCGGAGCCGCTGTCGCCGCCTCCGGAGCGCGCCTCGCCGACGCGGTCGGTCAAGCCGAGCAGGATCGTGGCGAGGTCGCCGTCGCCCGACCGGATCGCTTCGTCGGCGAGCTCGCCCGCCTCGCCCTGGGGCAGGATGCCGGGTGTGGTGCCCGCGCGAAGCGTCCGCCCGGCCGCGATTACGTACGTGCCCCGGCGTTTCACGGTGTTGGCGATCTCCCTCAGCGCCTCCGCCGGGTCGCCGCCCGCTTCGCCGCGGATCGCTTGCGGCGCCACCACGACGTACATCGGGCCCGCCCTTGCGGACGCGATCCGGTCGCGCAGCGCGTTGGCCTGCTGGTCGGTCAGCGTGGGATCCGCATCGGGATCGACGTAGACGTTGTCGGTCTCCAGGCCGGCCACGGCCCGGTCGATCAGTTCCCCTGCCTGGGCGGACGCGGGCGCCGCCAGGACGAGCAGGAGCGAGAGCAGGAGGACACGGCGCATGGTGTTGGCCTTCCCTGCGCCCGCGCGCGCTACACCCCTCACGCGGCGGCCGCCTCGCCCGCGAGCAGCGTCCGCAGCCGCGCGAGGTCGCCGTCGAGCTTCTCCTGCAGCTTCGCCTGGACCATTGGCGCCACCAGCTTGGCCTTGAACGACGTCGTGTCGCCCGCGATCACCCAGGTCACCTCCGAGCCGCCGTCCGCCGCATCGTGCACCGCGTACTCGTTGGCTGCTCTGAAGCCGGAGCCCTCGAAGCGCAGCACCGCCGTCCGCGGGGCGTCGAGCTCTGCGACCTCGAGCTCGAAGCGCAGCTGCTGCCCGCTCACCGACAGCTCCTGACGGATGCGGGAGCCGACGTGCAGCGGTCCGGCCTCCAGCGGCTCGTAGACCTCGAGGCCCGTCATCCAACGCGGCACCTTGTCGGCGTCGAGCAGCCAGGGGAACACCTCCGGCGGCCGCTTGGCGACGGTCACGGTGCTCTCGCAGCGCAGCGCCATGCTCAGCCTCCGGCGGGGTTGGGGCTGCGCCGGTCGCGCAGCGCGACCACCTCGGCGGGCGCCGGCGAGCCCTCCGCCTGGGCCAACCGCCGCTCGAGCTCGGTCACGCGCGCCGACAGCTGCCGGACCGCGTCGGCGACCGGATCGGGCAGGTGCGCCCAGTCGGCGTCCGGGCCCTCGGGCCGCACGCCCTCGACGCGGACCGGATGACCCGGCACGCCGACGACCGTGCAGTTCGGCGGCACGTCGTGGATCACGACGGAGTTCGCGCCGATCTTGGCGCCGTGCCCGATCGTGATCGGCCCGAGCAGCTTGGCGCCCGACCCGATCGTCACGTTGTCCTGCACCGTCGGGTGGCGCTTGCCGGTGGCGAAGCCGGTGCCGCCCAGCGTCACGCCCTGATACATCGTGACGTTGTCGCCCACCTCGGCGGTCTCGCCGATCACCACCCCGGTCCCGTGGTCGATGAACAGGCCGTCGCCGATCTGCGCGCGGGGGTGGATCTCGATATTGGTGAACGAGCGCGAGGCGAGCGCGAGCACGCGCGGCGCGAGCGGGACGCCGGCCTCGGAGAGCAGTTGCGCGACGCGGTGCGCCAGCAGCGCCTGGACGCCGGGCCACGCGGCCAGGATCTCCAGCGACGACACGCCGCGTGCCGCCGGATCCCGGTCATGTGCGGCACCGACGTCGTGGCGCAGCTCGCGCGCCACGCGCCGCAGGGTGCCGAGGCCGATCATCGCTGAGAATCCTAGAGGGGCGAGCAGTCCGGGCAGTCCTCGCGCCGCGCGACGCGGACGCGCAGGAACTCGGCCGTGGCAAGGTCGACCTGCAGGAACCCGTCGGCGATCGCCGGCGCGACGCCCGTCAGCAGCTTGAGCGCCTCCATCGCCTGCAGCGATCCGATCACGCCGGCGGCAGGCCCCAGCACGCCGGCGTCGGCGCAGCGGGGAGCGTCTGCCGGAGCGGTCGGGAAGGCGCAGCGATAGCACGCCGTCCGCCCGGGCTTGATGCTCATCACCATGCCCGCCATCCCCAGCACCCCGGCTTCCACCACCGGCACCCGCGCCGCGCAGCACGCGGCGTTGACGGCGTAGCGGGTGGCGAAGGAGTCCGAGCAGTCGACCACCAGGTCCTGGCCCTCCACGAGCGCGGGCGCGTTCGCCGCCGCCACCCGCACCTGGTAGGGCTCGATCACCACGTCGGGATTGAGGAAGCGCAGCTTGGCGGCCGCGCTCTCGGACTTGGGCGTGCCGAGGTCGGGCGTGAAGTGCAGCAGCTGGCGGTGCAGGTTGGACAGCTCGACGGCGTCGTCGTCGACGATCCCGATCCGGCCGACGCCCGCCCCGGCCAGGTACAGTCCGACCGGCGAGCCGAGCGCCCCGGCGCCGATCACCAGCACGCTCGCCTCGATCAGGGCGAGCTGCGCGGCTGCGCCCCACTCCGGCAGCACGAGCTGGCGCGAGTAGCGCTCGACCTCGGCGTCGCTGAGGTCGGGCACGACCGGCTCGGGCGCGTCCTTGGCGGCGGTGACGACCGACGCGAGCTCGCGCAAGAAGCCGCGGCGGCTGTTGCTCATGCTCGGACGATCCGGACCGTCGTGCCCTCGACCGCGACGCGATGACCGGCGTCGCGCGCCGAGCGCGGCACGTTCTCGAGCGCCTCGCCGGGGCGGCAGCGGACCACGAGCGCGTCGCCGGCGGCCATCCGCTCGAGCTCGAGCTTCGTCCGCACCCAGGTCATGGGGCACGTGAGCGCGGTGATGTCGAGCGTGCGCGCGGCCATCGGCGGTACCGTAGCGGCCCGTGACACGGTCTTCCTGATCCTCCACGGCTACGAGGGCTCGGGCCCAGAGCACTGGCAGAGCTGGCTGGCCGACCGCCTGCGCCGCGCCGGCGAGACGGTCGCCTACCCCGACTTCCCATCGCCGTTCGCGCCGACCCTGCCCGCCTGGCGCGCGACGCTGGAGGCGGAGCTGCGCGCGCTGCCCGGGGAGCCGACGGTGATCGCCCACTCGCTCGGTTGCCTGCTGTGGCTGCACCACTGCGCCCAGCCCGTGCTTGAGGGCGGCCGCGCGGCGCGCGTGCTGCTCGTCGCCCCGCCGTCGATGGCCGGCGCGCCGCGCCTGATCCGGCCCTTCTTCCCGGTGGCGCTCGACGCGCACCGCGTCGGGGCGGCCGCGGGTGAGACCCGGCTCGTGTGCGCGCCGGACGATCCCTACTGCCCGGAGGACGGCGCAAGCGTGGACGGCGAGCCGCTCGCGCTCGCCGTCGACGTGCTGCCGCGCGCCGGCCACGTCAACGTGGAGGCCGGCTTCGGCCCCTGGCCGCAGGCCGAGGCCTGGTGCTACGGCGCCAGCGCGATCGCCAGCTCGCGGATGGCGCCCGGGTAGCGGTACGTGATCCCGCCGTGAGCGCCCTCGAACAGCTCGAGCGTGCACATCGCCCCTGCCCGTTCGACCTCGCGCGCGAACGCGGTGGCGCCCAGGTCGAGGAAGTACTCGTCGCGCTTGCCCGCATCGAGGTAGATGCGCTTCATCGAGCGCAGCGCGTCCGCGTGCCGGGGCGCCAGCCGCACGGGGTCCCGGTCGAGCCATTGGCGCCAGACGTCGTCGATCATGCGGCCGGTCTCGATCTCGAACGGCAGCAGCGCCTTGCCCGGGCTCGCCGGATCGGGTGAGTAGCAGGCCGCGCAGCCGTACTTCTCCAGCGGCTCGGCGAAGCGGCCGAGGTCCACGTGCTCGGCGGCTGCGAGCCGCTCGAAGAACACCTCGTAGGAGCCCTCGAAGTCGTCGCGGAGCTTTCGCGCGACCTCGGGCACGTCGAGCCAGTGGGAGACCTCGAACAGCGCGTCGCCGGCATGCGACGCGAGCGCGCCGAACACGTCGGGACGCAGCATCGGCACCACCATCGCGCCGTACCCGCCCGACGACTTCCCGCTCAGCCCGCGGTGGTCGCGGTGGGCGAGCGTCGGGTAGCGCTCGTCGACGAACGGCACGACCTCGTCGCACAGGTAGGACATGTACGGGCCCGTCGAGGTCGAGTCGACGAACTGCGAGCCGCCGTAGCTGGTCCACGCGTCGACGAGCACGACGAGCGCGTCCGGGCAGTTGCCGGTCGCGAACAGGTGGTCGACGCGCTCGAGGAAGGTGGGCTCGAACGCCACGCGGTTCGCCCACATGTCGAGCTGGCCGGTGTAGCCCTGGATCACGTAGACCGCGGGCAGCGGCTTGGGATGGTCGCGCTCCACGCCGGGCGGCCGGTAGATCCACAGCGGCCGGTGAGCCGGGTCGCCGAGCGGGTTGCCGACGAGCAGCTCGCTCTCCACCACGAGCTTGTCGAGCGTGCCGTGGAACGGGCGCTCCCAGGGCGCGCCCGGGGCGCCGTCGCGCTCGCGCAGGCTCACGCGCGCCCTGCCGCGGCCGCGGGCTCGGGCGCGAAGAACGGCGTGGAGACGTAGCGCTCGCCGGAGTCGGGAAGCACGACGGCGATCCGCCGCGGCGCGCCGTCGCGCTTGGCGATCTCCATCGCGGCCCACAGAGCGGCGCCGCAGGAGATGCCCGCCAGCACGCCCTCGCGCCGGGCCACGAGCCGGGCGGTGTCGAGCGCGTCCTCGTCGTCGACGGCGATCGTCTCGTCGACCAGCGCGCGGTCGAGCACCGGCGGGACGAAGCCGGCGCCGATGCCCTGGATCTTGTGCGGGCCGGCGCGGCCGCCGGAGAGCACCGGCGAGGCGGCGGGCTCCACGGCGACCATGCGGCACTCCGGGTTGCGCTCCTTCAGGAAGCGCCCGGCGCCGGTCAGCGTCCCGCCCGTGCCGACGCCTGCGACCAGGCAGTCGACGCGCTCCTCCATCGCCGCCCAGATCTCCGGCCCGGTCGCGCGGTAGTGGGCTTCGGGATTGGCGGGGTTGGAGAACTGGTCGGGCAGCCACACGTCCGAGTCGCGCGCGAGCGCCTGGGCGGCGGCGACGGCCTCGTTCATCCCGCCGAGCGACTCGGTTACGCGGACCTGGGCGCCGTAGAGGCGCAGCAGGCCCTCGCGCTCGCGGCTCATGCCCTGCGGGAGGGTGAGGATCAGGTCGTAGCCCTTGGCCGCGCATACGAATGCGAGCGCGATGCCGGTGTTGCCGCTCGTCGCCTCGACGATCGTGGTGCGCCCCGGCTCGATCCGCCCCTCCGCCTCGGCCGCCTCGATCATCGCGACGCCGATGCGGTCCTTGACCGAGCCGCCCGGGTTGAACATCTCGAGCTTCGCGAACACGTGGCCGGCGCCCTCGGGCAGCACGCGCGTGAGCCGCACCATCGGCGTGCGTCCGACGTGGTCGGCGATGTTGACCGGAATGGCTCCCATGCCGGCTACACCCTATTGCGACCAGCCGAGCGTGCGCGCGAGGGCGCGGGCGAAGCGCTCGGGCTCGTCGTCGCCGGTCGTGCGGAACACGAGCGGCTCCTCCTCCACCTCGAACCACCAGTGGCGCACGGTCGCGCCGGGGTCGCGGCGCTCGGAGACCTCCACGACGGTGGCAGCCGCGTCGAGCGGGATGCGACGGCAGCGCGCGGCCTCGCGCACGCCGGCGGAGCCGCGCACCGCCCACACGAGGTAGAGGGCGCCACCGGCGACGGCGGCGAGCCGGGGGCGGCCGTCCACGCCGGTGATCGCGGCCGCCGCGTCGGGCGCGGGCACGAACGCGAGTGC
>JBPCNM010000298.1:0-6506 GCA_051001255.1 Solirubrobacteraceae bacterium | reverse complement strand
GGCGATCATCCACGCCCGCGCGGGTGAGCTGCTCGACACCCATCAGCCCGACGCGCTGGCGGTCGAGGACCTGTACTTCGGCGCCAACGCGCACTCCGCGTTCGCGGTCGGCCAGGCGCGCGGGGTCGTGATCCTGGCCGCCGGCCAGCACGGGCTGCCGTGCTTCTCCTACACGCCCCAGCAGATCAAGGGCGCCGTGTGCGGTTCCGGCCGCGCCGACAAGGATCAGGTCCAGCGCATGGTGCAGGCGCTGCTCTCCCTCGCCGCCCTGCCGAGGCCCGACCATGCCGCCGACGCGCTGGCGGTCGCCATCTGCCACGCCAACGGCGCGTCCCTGCGCGCGGCGATCGGCCGAAGCACCGCCGGAGGCATGCTGGTGACCGGTGCCCAGGCCGAGGCGCGCGCGTGATCGCGCTGCTGTCGGGCGAGGTGGTGCTGAGGCGCACCGATCACGTGGTCGTCTCCTGCGCAGGCGTCGGCTACCGGCTGTCGGTCTCGGCCGAGACGCTGCGCCACACCCCGGCGGTCGGCAACGCCGCGACCCTGCACACGCACCTGATCGTGCGCGACGACGCGCTGCAGCTCTACGGCTTTGCCTCCGAGGCCGAGCGCGATCTCTTCCTGCTGCTGATCGGCGTGCAGTCCGTCGGCCCGAAGGTGGCGCTCGCGGTGCTCTCCGGCGGCGCGCCGCGCGAGCTGCTGGCCGCGGTGGCGGCAGGCGACACGGCGCGGCTGCAGGCCGTGCAGGGGGTCGGCAAGCGGACCGCCGAGCGGATCGTCGTCGAGCTGCGCGCGAAGGTCGGCGCCGCGCCGGCCGGCGACCCGATCGTGGTTGCGCGCGGCGACGACCCGCGCCTGCTGGCCCGTGAAGGCCTCGTCGGCCTCGGCTTCTCGCCGGAGGAGGCCCAGGAGCTGCTCGCCGGCGCGCCCGGCGAGACGCCCGAGGACCTGATCGCGCACGCGTTGAAGGGCTCGCGCCGCGGATGATCCGCACGCCCGGCATCGAGCGGCTGCAGACCCCGCACGAGCGCGTCGACGACGAGCTCGACGCCACGCTGCGCCCCCAGCGGCTCGAGGAGTTCATCGGCCAGGAGGAGCTCAAGGAGCAGCTCGGCGTCTCGATCGCGGCCACGGCGGCGCGCGGCGATGCGCTCGACCACGTGCTGCTGTCCGGACCGCCCGGCCTCGGCAAGACGAGCCTCGCGCGGATCGTCGCCGAGGAGCTCGGGGTCCCGTTCGTACAGACCGCGGGCCCGACGCTCGAGCGCAAGGCCGACATCGCGACCTACCTGAGCGACCTCGAGGATCGCGCCATCTTCTTCGTCGACGAGATCCACCGCCTCCCGCGCGCGATCGAGGAGACGTTCTACCCGGCGATGGAGGACCGCCAGCTGCCGATCACCCTCGGCGTCGGGCCGGGGGCGAAGGTGATCACGCTCGACCTCCCTCGCTTCACGCTGATCGGCGCGACCACGCGCGCGGGGCTGCTGACCTCGCCGCTGCGCGACCGCTTCGGGATCCAGCACCGGCTGGAGCACTACGCGCCCGGCGACCTCGCGCGGATTGTCGTGCGCAGCGCCGGGGTGCTGGGCGTAGCCATCGACGCGGCGGGCGCCCGCGCCATCGCCGACCGCTCGCGCGGCACGCCGCGCGTGGCCAACCGCCTGCTCAAGCGCGTGCGCGACTACGCGCAGGTGCGCTCCGACGGCGCGATCGACGCGACGGTGGCCGGCGCGGCGCTGGATCTGATGGGCGTCGACCAGATCGGGCTCGACCGGACGGACCGCGAGATCCTCGCGATCGTCTGCGAGCGCTTCTCCGGCGGCCCGGTCGGCTTGTCCACGCTCGCGGTCGCGGTGCAGGAGGAAGCCGGCACGATCGAGGACGTCTACGAGCCCTACCTGCTCCAGCGCGGCTTCCTCCAGCGCACACCGCGCGGCCGCTGCGCGACCGTGCACGCGTACCGCCACCTCGGGCTCGAGCCGCCGGCCGAGCCGAGCGCGCTGTTCTGAGCGCGGGAATCCGTGGCGGCCACCGCCGTCACCCCGCTACCCGAACGTGAACGCGTAGCCTGCCACGCCCGGATCGAGCCGCAGCTCGATCTGGCGCTGCTCGACCTTGCCGAAGTCGACCAGCCGGTAGAGCCGTTGCGCGCCCACGTGCGCGACGCCGCCGTGCACGTCGGGCCCGGCCAGCCGGTCGGGCAGCGGCCGGCCGTCGAGCAGCACGCGCACGCGCCGCGTCCGCCCGGGGGATCCGAGCACGAGGAACACGCGGCGGGCGCCCACGTGCGCGTCGAGCCGGGCGCCGGCGCGCGCCACCGCGCGTTCGCGCTTGATCGTCCAGCGGCCGCGGAATGCCAACTCGTCGAGCGGGAGCGCGACCGGCCGGTCGCCGAAGTCCTGGCGACCGAGCTGGATGTCCACACCGTTCGCGAAGCTCCCCACACGCTCCCAGCCCAGGTAGGTCTCGGGCGTCGTGACGCCCCTCGCCGCCTGCTCGGCCGCGACCGCCGGCGCGGGCGCGGCGCCCGGCGCGCGCCCCGCCTCGGCGAGTAGCGCGCGGATGGCGCGGTCGGTGTCGTCGTAGGCACCCTCGCCGTAGTGCCAGTAGCGAACCTGTCCGCGCGCATCGATCAGGTACTTCGCCGGCCAATACTGGTTGCGCCAGGCGTTCCAGGTGCCGTAGTCGTTGTCGAGCGCGACCGGATAGCGCAGGCCGTTGGTCGCCACGGCGTCGCGCACGTTGGCCTCGCGGCGCTCGAACGCGAACTCGGGCGTGTGGACCCCGACGATCGTCAGGCCGGCGTCGCGGTAGCGCGCGTCCCAGGCGCGCAGGTGGCTGAGCGTGCGCAGGCAGTTGATGCACGTATAGGTCCAGAAGTCGACGAGCACGACGCGCCCGCGCAGGCTGCGCAGGGTCGGGGGCTCCGTCGCCTCCGGCAGGTTGAGCCAGCGAGCGATGCCGGTGAACCCGGGCGCTCGTCCGCCGTCCTGGAGCAGCGGGTCGCCGTCCTCCCGCAGCGCGGCACGCGGCCCCGCGTCCCCGCCGCGCACGCGCGCCAGCGACCGGCGCACCGCGCCGGTCTCCTCCAGCCGGCCGGCGGGATTGACCAGCGCGGCCGGCAGATCGTCGGCGATCGCCGCCTGGAAGTCGCGGTCGGCCCCGACCGCCAGCAGCACCGCGACGGCCAGCATCAGCATGCCGAACCCCTGCTGCAGCCGCCCGGCGAGCGGGCCGATCCGGCGCGTCAGCGAGCGCCCGAGCGTCATCACGGCCAGCAGCGCTACGGCCGCGCCGACGCCGTAGGCGAAGCCGAGCGCCAGCCGCTCGGCCGAGACGGCGGCGTCGAGTGCGACCACCGCGGCGAGGATCGGCCCCGCGCACGGTGCGTACACGAGCCCGAGCGAGGCGCCGAGCACCAGGCCGGAGCGGAAGCCGTCCCCACGGCCCGACGCCGGGCCGCGCCGGGCCAGCCCGCTCAGGCGCGCCTCCACCGCGGCCCCGAGCCGCGGCACGACGAGCGCCACCCCGAACGCGGCGAGCACCGCGATCGCGAGCCCGCGGGCGAGGTCGCCGGGCAGGTTCAGCGCGTCGAGCGCGCGCGTCAGCAGGACGGCCGCGAGCGCGAACGTGCCGGCGAGTCCGGCGGCCACGCCGAGCGGACGTCGCCGGCCCCCGGTCGCGCCCGCGGCGAGCACCACCGGCAGCACCGGCAGGACGCAGGGCGAGAGCGCGGTGGCGGCGCCCGCGAGCACGGCGAAGGCGGTCGCGATGACGGCGTCCATTGGGGCTCAGTGAAGCGGCGGCGGATGAACGGGCGGTTACGGGACGGACCGCCTCAGCCTCACTTTAGGCTGCCGATTACCCTTACTCGCGGCATGGCCCATCTGTTCATCTGTCCCAACTGCGGTCAGCGCACCACCCACACCGATCGCACGGCCGGCTTCCGCAACCTGCCGAAGGGCTGCTCGAAGTGCGGCTTCGGCTTCCTGTTCGAGTTGCTCGACGACTACTACCCGGCCCCGAACGCGGCCTTCTTCGTCTGCGACCAGCAGGCGCGGGTGATCGGCTGCGGCCGCGGCTCGCGCGAGCTGACCGGCCTGTCGGACGAGAAGGTGATCGGCCGTCCCATCCAGGACGTGCTCGGGCTCGACTTCCCGGGCGGCGAGGACCACGTCGGCGTCGTGCTGGAATGGGGTGTACGGCAGCTGGGCAAGGTCGTGACGGTCAACGCCGAGGGGGATCTCCCCGCGAAGGCGGTCGCGGACCTCTTTCCGGCCTACGATGATGACGGTGGGCTCCTGCTGATCCTCACGCCGTCGAAGTAGGCTTCTCTAAAGCTCCCATGTCAGACCGTCGCCGGAACCTCTTCATCCTGCTCGCCGTCGTGGGCTTGCTCGCCGCGTCTGTCGCGGTGATCGCCACCAAGGCCACGCGACTCGGCCTCGACCTCCAGGGCGGCGTCCAGCTCGTCTACGAGGCCCGCCCGACCAAGCAGCAGCCGACGGTCACGCCCGAGGGCCTGGACCGCGCGCTCGACATCATGCGCGACCGCGTCGACGCCCTCGGCGTCTCCGAGCCGGAGCTGCAGCGCTCGGGCGAGAACCAGATCGACGTCAGCCTCCCGGGCGTCGAGAACGCCGAGCGCGCGGCCGACCAGGTCGGCACCACGGCCCAGATGTTCTTCTACGACTGGGAACCGAACGTCCTCGACGAGGACTGCCAGACCAACCCGGGGTCGGTCAACGGCGGCCAGCAGCCGGTCAGCGGCCTCTACGAGGCGGTCAAGCGGGCGTCGAAGTGCGAGCCGGAGATCGACGCCGACAACACGACCTCCGGCCTCTTCTACGCGTTCGACAAGAAGTCGCACGTGCCGATCAACGACGGCGTCCCGGAGGAGAGCGATGCGGACCTGCGCCGCGACCTCGCCACTCAAGGCTTGACCGACTCGGCGGAGATCCTCGAGGTGCCGGAGGGCGTCATCGTCCTGCGCGACGAGGACCGCCGCGAGCCCGAGCAGCGGCGCGGCGAGGTCGACAACTGGTGGGTCATCAAGGACAACCCGGTCCTCGGCGGCACCGACATCAGGAACCCCGAGCAGAACTTCGAGAACGGCACCGGCGGCCCGCCGATCGTCACGATGGAGTTCAGCGACAGAGGCCGCAGGGCGTTCGCCGAGACGACGCGCGCCATCGCCCAGCGCGGCCTCGACAACGCGCCGCTCAACGGTGGCCTGCAGGACCCGATCGGCGCGTCGCACCACTTCGCGATCCGGCTCGACAACGAGCTGATCTCGACGCCGTACATCAACTTCCGCGAGAACCCCGACGGGATCGACGGCTCCCAGGGGGCCCAGATCTCCGGCGGCTTCACTATCACCGGCGCCCAGGACCTCGCGCGCCTGCTCAAGATCGGCGCGCTGCCGTTGCGGCTCGACCTGATCTCGCGCTCGCAGGTCTCGGCCACGCTCGGCCAGCAGGCGCTCGACCAGGGCCTCGTCGCGGGCATCGCCGGCTTCGCGATCGTCGCCCTGTTCCTGCTCGTCTTCTACCGCGTGCTCGGCATGATCGCCGTGCTCGCCCTGTTCGTCTACGCGGCCTACTTCTTCGCGCTCATCAAGCTCATCCCGATCACGTTGACGCTGCCGGGCATCGCGGGCCTGATCCTCACCATCGGCGTCGCCGCGGACGCGAACATCGTGATCTTCGAGCGGGTGAAAGAGGAGATACGCCACGGCCGGTCGGTGGCGGCCGGCATCGCGCAGGGCTACAAGAAGGGCTTCGCGACGATCGTCGACGCCAACATCGTCACGCTGCTGGTTGCGTTCATCCTGTTCATCCTCGCGACCGCCGGCGTCAAGGGCTTCGCGTTCGTGCTCGGGGTCGGCACCATGGTGTCGCTGTTCACCGCGGTGCTCGCCACCCAGGCGATCCTGCTCGCGCTGCGCGGCTCGCGGCTGCTCAGGCAGCCTTCGGCGCTCGGCGCGGGCAAGCCGAAGAAGCCGATCACGTTCGACTTCATGGGCGCCTCGCGGTGGTTCTTCTAGATGTCGGGCTTGATCCTGCTTGTCTGCGCGCTCGCGATCGCCTCGAGCGGGCTGAACTTCGGCATCGACTTCGAGTCGGGGACGCGGATCACCGCGGCGCTGAACGAGCCGGCCACGGTCGACCAGGTCCGCGAAGCGGTGACCCCGGCCGGCTTCGGCGACGCGAAGATCCAGACGGTCGACAACGACGTCCTCGGGCCGAACGTCGTGCAGATCGCGGCCGAGGAGTCCGGCAAGACCAATCAGGTCACGCGGGCGCTGCGGGACGAGTTCGGCATCAGGGGCGAGCCGGAGGTCTCGGAGATCGGGCCCACGTTCGGCCAGTCCGTGGCCAACTCGGCGCTCTACGCGATCATCGCGTCGCTGATCGTGATCTCGATCTACATCGCGCTGCGCTTCGAGTGGAAGTTCGCCGTGCCGGTGCTGATCGCGTTGATGCACGACATCCTGATCACCG
>JBPCNM010000297.1:0-2669 GCA_051001255.1 Solirubrobacteraceae bacterium | reverse complement strand
CGTGGAAGACCTTCGGCCCGAACTCGACGATGAACGCGGCCGAATCCAGGAACTGGTGCTCGAAATGGCTCGGGTCGAAGTTGATCCCGAAACCGTCACGGTCGCCGATCGCCTCGAGCGCCTTGCGTGTCGTGACGAAGTCGTAGGCGATCTCGGTCGGGTGGACCTCGAGCGCGAACCGCACGCCTTCGGACTCGAACACGTCGATGACCGGCCCCCAGCGATCCGCGAACTCCTGATAGCCGCGCTCGACCGCGGCGAAGTCGTTCGGCGGGAACGAGTACAGGAGATGCCAGATCGACGAGCCCGTGAAGCCGGTCACCAGCTCGACGCCGAGCTGCGCCGCGGCGCGCGCGGTGTCTTTCATCCGCTCCGCGGCGCGCTGCCGCACGCCCTCGGGGTCGCCGTCACCCCAGACCTCGGCGTCGAGCACGCCCTGGTGACGCTCGTCGATGTCGTCGCACACCGCCTGGCCGACGAGATGGCTGCCGATCGCCCAGACGCCGAGGCCGTGCCGCTCGAGCAGCCGGCGGCGGTCCTCGGCGTAGCCGGCGTCGCGCACCGCCGCGGCGACGTCGAAGTGGTCGCCCCAGCAGGCCAGCTCGAGCCCGTCGAAGCCCCACTCACCGCACTTCGCGGCCAGCTCGCCGAGCGGGAGGTCGGCCCACTGGCCGGTGAACAAGGTGACGGGACGGCTCATGAGCTCTCCTCGGGCGGCGGTTACGGCAACGCTAGATCGTGCCGGCGCGGCGCGGCGGCCAGTACTCCGCGACAGCTTCGCCGATCACCCACGCGACGGGCACCGGGCCCCAGTAGCGGCTGTCGAGCGAGCCGGCGCGGTTGTCGCCGAGCAGGAACACGTGGCCGCGCGGCACCGTGATCGCGCGCGGGTAGTCGCAGTCGCCGCCGTGGCCGCAATGGGCCGCGAACGGCTCGGCCGCGCGGCGGCCGTTGCGGACCACGTGACCGTCGCGCAGCGCGACCGTGTCGCCGCCGAGGGCGACCACGCGCTTGATGAACGTCTGCTCGGACGGCTCGGCGGTCGGTCGCTCGCACGGCGCGGGCGTGCTCTCGCCCGTGCGCTCGGAGCCGCATGCGGCCGGCTCGGCGTCCGCGCCGGCCGGCGGGTGGAAGACGACGATGTCGCCGATCTTCGGCTCGGCCCCCAGCCGGTGCGCCGCGCGGTTGACCAGCACTCGATCCCCGACGGTCAGCGTCGGCTCCATCGAGCGGCTCGGGATCCGGTAGGGCTTGACCGCGTAGGCCTGGACCGCCAGCGCGAGCGAGAGCGCGACGGCGACGATGAAGATCAGCTCGAACAGCGAGCTGCGACGCAGGTGGGTCAACCGTGCCAAGACGCAGGCCATGATCGCAGAGGCCGCTCGTCCGGCAGCACGGGCTCGCGGTCAGAGACCGTGCAGCTGGGCGAGGTCGTCCTCGCCGAGCTGCCAGTCGCCGGCCGCCGCGTTGGCCGCCACCTGCTCCGGGCGCATCGCGCCGGCGATGACGGAGGCGACGCCGGCCCGCGACGCGAGCCCGGCGATCGCCAGCTCCAGCAGCGTGTGCCCGCGCTCGGCCGCGAACGCCTCGAGCGCCTCGACGCGGTCGAACACCGCCTCGGTCAGCTCGCCGGTCCGGTTGGCCATGCGGGTGCCGGCGGGCGGCGCCTCGCCGCGGCGCACCTTGCCGGTCAGGATCCCGCTGGCCATCGGGAAGTAGGGCACGAACCCGATGCCCAGCTCCACGCACAGCGGCAGCACCTCCCGCTCGGCTTCGCGCTCGAGCAGGCTGTACTCGTTCTGGAGCGCGACCAGCCGCTCGTCGCCGTGGGCCGCAGCCTCGCGCAGCTGCGCGGCGTCCAGGTTGGAGGCGCCGAACGTGCGGATCTTGCCCTCGTCGGCCAGCTCTCCGAGGGCGCCCAGCGTCTCGGCGAGCGGGGTGGTCCCGTCGGGCTCGTGGTAGTAGAAGAGGTCGATGCGGTCGGCGCGCAGCCGCTCGAGCGACGCCTCCAGGGCGCGGCGCACGTAGGCCGGCGCGCCGCGCGGCTCCCCGGTGTCCCCGCTCATCTCCATGCCAAACTTGGTGGCGAGCACGACGCGGTCGTGGCGGCCCTGGAGCGCCTCGCCCATCAGGCGCTCCGAAGCGCCGTCGCCGCCATAGATGTCCGCGGTGTCGAGGAACGTGATGCCGGCGTCGAGCGCCGCGTCGATCACGGCGCGGGTGCCGGCGCCGTCCAGTCGCCGGCCGAAGTTGTTGCAGCCCAGGCCCACGGCGGACACCGTGAGCTCCGAGCGGCCGAGGGGGTTCTGCCGCATGGCGTGCAGGATGGCAGCATCGGGGAGGCCCGCGCCGGTGATCCAGCGCTTGCAGCGCGTGTGCCCGCGAGCGCGATCCGGTAGGACCCACGGGTGCGCAGCCGCCGTCGCCGCTCCATGTTCGCCTCCTCCGCCGGCCCGGGCGGGGTGCGCTGGCTGCAGCCCGTGCAGCGGCGCCGCCGGCGGCGCGCGCCGCTCGGCCCGATCCTGCTCGTGGGCGCCGTGCTCGCGCTGGCGGCCGGCGCGGTGGCGTTCGTGCGCTGGCGCGATGACGGCGCGGACCCCTCGCGTGCGGTGGCGCAGCGCTTCGCCGACGCCTGGGCGCGCGGCGACCTCGAGGCCGCCTGGCGCCTA